>NZ_SISL01000230.1:0-9385 GCF_004307965.1 Verrucosispora sp. SN26_14.1
CCGCTGGCCGCGCGGTTGGCCGACGCCGGCACGCTGACCGTGTCGGACGTGGCCGCCGCCGCGCTCGCCGGGGACCCGACGGCCCAGGCACTGGTACGCGACGCCGCGCGCCGCCTCGGCCAGGTGCTCGTCGGTCTGGTCAGCTTCTTCAACCCGGGGATCGTGGTGATCGGCGGCGCGCCGGAAGGGCTCGGGCACATCCTGCTCGCCGAGGTACGGGGCGTGGTCTACCGCCGGTCGGCACCGACGGCCACCGGCACCATGCCGGTGGTCCTCTCCGACCTGGCCGACCGGGCCGGCCTGGTGGGCGCGGCCCGGCTGGCCAGCGAGCACGTCTTCACCGTCGGCTGAGCGGCGTGCGTCGACCGGGGGCCGGAGGATCGGCCCCCGGTCGGCGGGATCAGCTCTTACTGCCGAGTCGGCGGGGATCAGTCCTTGCGCGGAGTCGGCGGGGATCAGTCCTTGCTGCTGAACGCGGCGTCGAAGGCGGCGGACGGGGCGTCGAAGGCGAGGCGACGGACGAACTGGAGTGCCTCGGGAGCACCGACCAGCCGGTCCATGCCGGCGTCCTCCCACTCGATCGAGATCGGCCCGTCGTAGCCGATCGCGTTCAGGGCGCGGAAGCAGTCCTCCCACGGCACGTCGCCGTGCCCGGTGGAGACGAAGTCCCAGCCGCGCCGCAGGTCCGCCCAGGGCAGGTGCGAGGCCAGCCGGCCGCGCCGACCGTCGCCGGTGCGTACCTTCGCGTCCTTGCAGTCGACGTGGTAGATCCGGTCGGCGAAGTCGAAGATGAAGTTGACCGGGTCCAGCTCCTGCCAGACGAAGTGCGACGGGTCCCAGTTCAGCCCGAACGCCTCCCGGTGCCCGATCGCCTCCAGGGTGCGCCTGGTGGTGTAGTAGTCGTACGCGATCTCGCTCGGGTGCACCTCGTGGGCGAACCGGACCCCGACGGAGTCGAAGACGTCCAGGATCGGGTTCCACCGGTCGGCGAAGTCCTGGTAGCCGCGCTCGATCATCGACGGCGGCACGGGCGGGAACATCGCCAGGGTGTGCCAGATCGACGAGCCGGTGAAGCCGACGACGGTGTTGACGCCGAGCTTCGCCGCCGCGCGGGCGGTGTCCTTGATCTCCTCGGCGGCCCGCTGGCGTACGCCCTCGGGTTCGCCGTCGCCCCAGATCCTGGCCGGCAGGATGCCCTGGTGCCGTTCGTCGATCGGGTGGTCGCAGACCGCCTGGCCGACGAGGTGGTTGGAGATCGTGAAGACCTGGAGGTTGTGCTTGGCCAGCGTCTCCCGTTTGCGGTCGACGTACGAGTCGTCGGCCAGTGCCTTGTCGACCTCGAAGTGGTCGCCCCAGCAGGCGATCTCCAGCCCGTCGTAGCCCCACTCGGCGGCGAGCCGGCACACCTCGTCGAACGGAAGGTCGGCCCACTGGCCGGTGAACAGCGTGATCGGTCGCGCCATAGTTCTTCTCCCCTGTGCGTGTGGTGGGGATTCCGTACCTGCGTGACCGGGGCGAGGGCGGCCGGACGTGGCGGCCCCGAGGGGATGGACCGGTGGGCGCGCTAGCACCTGGGACCGACGGGTTGCGCCTCCCGTCGGTGCACCGGCCACCTCGCGGTCGCCGCCTTCACTCTAGGCGCGTGCCGCACCGTTGCGGAAGGTGCCGCGCGGTTGTGCAAGGTGCCGCGCGGTTGTGCAAGGTGCCGCGCAGCGCGCGGTGGGTGTAAGGAGGGGTCCCCTGTACAACGCCAGGCGTTAGCAGGGGACCCCTGCTTTCATCAGGGCAGGACCCAGCGCTGGTTGGCGTTGGTGTGACAGGTCCAGAGGTGGACCGCCTGACCGTCGGCCGAACTGTTGTTCGACACGTCCAGGCACTTGCCCGTCTGCGGATTGCGCAGCGTCCCGTTCGACTGCGCCGACCAGTTCTGCGCGCCGGAGCCGTTACACGTCCAGAGCTGGATCTTCGTACCGTCGGCCGAGGCGCCACCGTTCACGTCCAGGCACTTGCCCAACGCCCGGATCGTCGAGTTCGGCGTCACCGACCAGGTCTGCGCGGTGCTGCCGTTGCAGGTCCAGATCTGGATCTGCGTACCGTCGGCCGTGGCACCGTTGCGTACGTCCAGGCACTTGCCCGCCAGACCGGTGATCCGGCCGGTTCCGGTGGGCGGCGGGTTCGTGCCGCCCAACTCCTTGATCCGGATGTTGCGGAAGAACGCGTCGTCACCCGTACCGTGGTTCTGGATGCCGATGTGGCCGGCGAGCGACCGTACCGGATCGGTGTTGGTGAAGTCGTTGATCTTCGACCCGTTCAGGAAGACCTGGAGCCGCTCCCCCTCCACCAGCAGTTCGTAGGTGTTCCACTCCCCCGCCGGGTTCAGCGCGGCGTCGCGGGCGGCGAGGTCGGCGGACTTGAAGCCGTAGACCGCGCCGGTGGTCCGGTCGGCGGTGTCGGTGGGGTCGATCTGCACCTCGTAGCCGTTGTTGATGGCCGAGTTCGGATCGCTCGACGGCGGGAAGCCGATGAAGACGCCCGAGTTGTCGTCCCCGGCGAGCCGCCAGTCCAGCTTGAGCGAGTAGTTCGTGAACTGCTTCGCGCTGTACCAGTACAGGCCCATCCCGCCGACCGAGGTCAGCGTGGCGTCCGAGTTGGTGAAGCTGCCCGGTCCGGCCTGGGACCAGCCGGTGGTCGAGCCGTTGTAGAGGGCGGTGTAGCCGGTCTCCGGGCGGCAGTCGGCCTTGGTGCGACCGGCCGCGTACCGGATGCCGCCGAGCAGGTGCGCCCGGAACGCCGACTCGGCGTACGAGGCCTGGGTGTGGCCGCCGCCGGTGTAGAAGGACCGCCCGGCGCTGACCGTCTTGCACCAGGCGATCGGGTGGTCGGCACCCATCACCCCACCCGAGTACGTCGACTCGTTCAGGTTCGCCAGCACTCGCGCGCCGGAGCGGGGGTTGGTCTGGAAGTCGTACCACTCGTCGGTGCGTACCCAGTTCTGCGGCAGGTGTGCGGTGGCCGCGTGGGCGCGGTTCTCGACCCGTACGGTGGCCTGCTGGATCGCCGGGTGCGAGCGGAAGTACGCGCCGACCAGGTTGCCGTAGAAGGACCAGCCGTACTCGGTGTCGGCGGCGGCGTGCACGCCGACGAATCCACCGCCTGCGTTGATGTACGACTCGAAGGCGGTCTGCTGGGTGGCGTTGAGCACGTCACCGGTGGTGTTGAGGAAGACGACCGCCTCGTACTGGGCGAGGTTGCCGGTGGTGAACGCGGCGGCGTCCTCGGTGGCGGTGACGGTGAAGCTGTTCGCCGCGCCCAGGTCGCGGATGGCCTGGGTGCCGACCGCGATGGAGTCGTGCCGGAAGCCGGCGGTCTTGGAGAAGACCAGCACGTCGTACGGGGCGTCGGCGGCGCTGGCCGGGGTGGCCGGTGCGGTGCAGGCGAGGACGGCGAGGACCGCGGTGGCCAGGCCGGCGGCGGGTCTTCTGAGGAGTGTGCGCATGTCGCTCTCCTTACGGTTCGTGGTGTGAGCAGGGGTCCCCTGTACAACGCCAGGCGTTAGCAGGGGACCCCTGCTTTCATCAGGGCAGGACCCAGCGCTGGTTGGCGTTGGTGTGACAGGTCCAGAGGTGGACCGCCTGACCGTCGGCCGAACTGTTGTTCGACACGTCCAGGCACTTGCCCGTCTGCGGATTGCGCAGCGTCCCGTTCGACTGCGCCGACCAGTTCTGCGCGCCGGAGCCGTTACACGTCCAGAGCTGGATCTTCGTACCGTCGGCCGAGGCGCCACCGTTGACGTCCAGGCACTTGCCCAACGCCCGGATCGTCGAGTTCGGCGTCACCGACCAGGTCTGCGCGGTGCTGCCGTTGCAGGTGTAGATCTGGATCTGCGTACCGTCGGCGGTGGCCGCGTTCCGCACGTCCAGGCACTTGCCGGCCAGTCCGGTGATCGGGCCGGTGCCGCCGGTGTTCCCGCTGCCCGTGGTGAAGGTGAACGAGTCCAGGTCGTAGAGCGTTCCGGTGCCGGTGCCGGCGAACGTGAGATAGAGCGTGGTGGTGCCGCTCGGCGGGTTGGTGATCGCGCCGCTCACGGTCGTGAACGTCTCCCAACCGCCGGTCACCGGGACGGTGGCCGAGCCGAGCACGGTGCCGGTGGCCGAGCCGGCGCGGACCTGGAGGGTGCCGCCGGAGCCGGCCGAGGAGACCCGGGCGCTGAACGACGTCACGTTGTTGATCCGGTACGGCTCGAACGCGATCCAGTCGCCGTTGTTGATGTTGCCGACCGTCTTGCCGCCCTCGGCCGGGGTCTTGTCGAAGACCGTGATGCCCGACGAGGTCTTGTAGTGCTCGGCCTGCCGGCTGCGCGGCTGGAGGGTGTGCTGGGTGTGGGTGGTGAGCCCGCCGGTGTCGGTGTACTCGGCGTCGAAGATCGCGAAGATGTTCGCCGCGTAGTCGTGTTCACCGTCGACCGGGATGGTGATGGAGCCGGAGCAGCCGGTCTGCGAGGTGATCTGGTGGCCGTGGCTGTCGTGGCCCAGCACGTAGGTCATCCGGACCTTGGTGCAGTCGATCGTGCCGTCCTCCGGGTCGGTGACGGTGATGCTGAACGGCACGGTGTCGCCGAAGGAGAACAGCGAGCCGTTGACCGGGCCGTTGATGGTGACCGTGGGCGCGGTGTTGCCGACCCGGATCTGCACGCTGGCGTTGCCGGTGGCGCCCTGCGGGTCGCGGACGGTCAGCGTGGCGTTGTACGTGCCGTTGGCGGTGTACGTCTTGCTCGGGTTGGCGGCCGTCGAGGTGGTGCCGTCACCGAACGCCCACGAGTAGGTCAACGCCCCACCCTCCGGGTCCGACGACCCGGCCGAGGAGAAGTTGACGGTCAACGGGGCAATTCCGGAGGTCCGGTTCGCCGACGCCACCGCCGTCGGGGCCCGGTTTCCGCCGCCGACGTAGTCGTAGCGGTAGAGCGCGGAGTTGGCGTCGCCGTTGTAGTACCCGGTGCCGTAGTCGAGCACGTAGAGCGCACCGTCCGGCCCGAAGGCCATGTCCATGACCTGCTTGCCGTTCCACGGGAAGGACGCGTCGATGGTGCCCACCGAGCCGTCGCTGTTGACGTGGATCGGCTTGATCCAGCCGCGTCCGAACTCACCGGCGAAGAACTGGCCGTCGAAGCTCTGCGGCCACTTGGTGGTGGACGTGGACGCGGCGTCGTAGCGGTAGACCGGGCCGGCGGCGGGCGACTCGGAGCCGCTGCCGAACTCCGGGGGGCTGCCGGCGTCTCCGGCGTACCGGATCCAGGAGGGTTTGGCAGCCGGCAGGGTGGTCAGGCCGGTGTTACGGAACGAGTTGTTGGTCGCTCCGCCGGTGCAGTTGTACTTCGGGCCGGCGGTGCCGTTGGAGAAGTTCCACTCGGCGTACGTCTCGTTCGAGGTGTTGGTGCCGGTGCAGTACGGCCAACCGTAGAAGCCGGGCGCGGTGATCCGGTTGAACTCGACCTGGCCGCTGGGGCCCCGGCTGGTGGTGGAGCCGGCGTCCGGCCCGTAGTCGCCGACGTAGACGATGCCGGTGGCCTTGTCGACGCTCATCCGGAACGGGTTGCGCAGGCCCATGGCGTAGATCTCGGGGCGGGTGCCGGCCGTGCCGGGGGCGAACAGGTTGCCGGCCGGGATCGAGTACGTCCCATTGGCGTTGACCTTGATCCGCAGGATCTTGCCACGCAGGTCGTTGGTGTTGGCCGCGCTGCGTTGCGCGTCGTACGCCGGGTTGCGGTTGGTCCGTTCGTCGATCGGGGAGTACCCGGCGGAGTCGAACGGGTTGGTGTCGTCGCCGGTGGAGAGGTACAGGTTGCCGGCGGCGTCGAAGTCGATGTCGCCGCCGACGTGGCAGCACATGCCCCGGTCGGCGGCCACGTCCAGCACGTCGACCTTGCTGGACTGGTTGAGCGTGAAGTCGGCGTTGAGGGTGAACCGGGACAGCCGGTTGACGCCGCGCCAGGCGGAGAAGTCGCTGGCGGTCGCCGGGGCGTCGCCGGACGGGGTGGACAGCGGCGGGGCGTAGTAGAGGAAGACGTGCCGGTTGCTGGTGAAGTTGGGGTCGACGCCGACGCCCTGCAACCCTTCCTCGTCATGGGTGTAGACGGGGATGGTGCCGATCACGGTGGTGGTGCCGGCCGCGTCGGTGCGGCGCAGCGTGCCGTTGCGGGCGGTGTGCAGGACCGAGCGGTCGGGCAGCACCGCGAGGGTCATCGGCTCGCCGACCTCGGCCACGCCCTTGGCGAGGGTGACCTGCTGGAAGTCGGTGGCGACGATGGGGTGGGCCTGGGCCGGGGTGGGGCCGCCGAGGGCGGCCGGTCCGGCGCCGAGGGCCACCGTGCCGGCCGTGAGGGCCAGCATCAGCGCCGAGGCGCCGGTGAGCCACCGTGCGGGGTGGCGGTGGTGGTGGGTGGACATGCGTGTCCTGTCCCTTCCTGACGAGTGACTGCCAGGGCGGGGCGCGCGCCGTCGCGCCGGATGCCGTAGCGGGAGGGGTGCGGTGGTGCTGTCGTGGGTTCCCGCGCCGCCGGTTCACCTCGACGAAACAATCCGGTGCTGGCGCCAACACTAAGCGACATAAGTCAATGTGTCTATATCTTCCGCCGAACCGGCATCGACTTTCGTCAGTTTGATCGAAAGTCGCCCGCGCTACGGGTCAGTGCCGACGGTCGATTGCCTGTGTGGCCAGCGCGCTCAGTGCGGCGCGGCTCTCCGGGGTCACCGGAACGTGCGCCAGCACGGCCAGCGCGGCCTCGGCACACCGTCGGATCATCCGCTCGATCTCGTCCCGGGCACCGGTGCTCTCGATGATCTTCCGCAGCTCTGCGGCACCGTCACCGTCCAGGTCCGGGTTGCCGAACAACTCGCGCAGCCGGGTGCTCTGCGACCGGTCGGCGGCGGCGCGGGCGAGTGCCATCATCACCGTCGGCTTCCCCTCACGCAGGTCGTCCAGGACGGACTTGCCGGTGACCGCCGGGTCACCGAACACCCCGAGCACGTCGTCGCGGAGCTGGAAGGCGTCCCCCAGCGGGTCGCCGAACTCGACCAGCGCGGCGAGCAGTTCGGGTGGCGCGCCGGCCAGGGTGGCACCGATCTGCAGGGGCCGGGTCACCGTGTAGCGGGCCGCCTTCATCCGGATCACCGTGAGCGCGCTGGCCACCGACCCGTCACCGACGCCGGACACCAGGTCGAGGTACTCCCCCGCGATCACCTCGGTCCGCATCAGCGCGAAGACGCCGTACCCCCGGTGCACCGCCTCGGCGGCCAGCCCGCACTCGTGGAACATCTGGTCCGACCAGGCCGCGCAGAGATCGCCGCAGAGCAGGGCGGTGTTGCGCCCGTACGCCTCGGGGTCGCCCCGCCACGACGAGCGGGTGTGCAGGTCGGCGAAGATCCGGTGCACCGAGGGTTCACCCCGGCGGCGGTCGCTGCCGTCCAGGATGTCGTCGTGGATCAGCGCGAACGCGTGGAACAGCTCCAGCGCCGCGGCGGCGGTCACGATCGGGGTGCCGTCCGGACCACCGGCCCCCCGCCAGCCCCAGTAACAGAAGAGCGGTCGGAGCCGCTTACCGCCGGCCAGCACGAACCGGTGCAGCGTGGTGAAGACGCCCCGGGGCGCGCCGTCCGGCCAGTCCGGGTCCTGCCGGTCGAGGAACGCGGTCAGCTCGGCGTCGAACCTGGCCCGTAACGCGTCCGCGTCGACGGACGGCACCTCGACGGTCACCGCACCGGGAGCCCGGCCAGATGCAGCAGCAGCCCCTTCACCTCCGTGGCAGCGATCCGGTCCCGCGCCGCCGAGAGATCGGAGCAGAGCAGCACCGGCCCGTCGGCGGGGTCGGCGGGCAGCCGGCCGTGCGAACCGCGTACCGCGGCGGCCCCGGCGTCCAGGCCGACCACGCTCATCAGATACCGCATGCCGAGCTTCTTGCGGGCCAGGGCCACCCCGGCCCGTCGCTTCGCCGCACCGGGCGCGGCCGGGTCGAAGAACAGCTCCGCCGGGTCGTACCCGGGTTTGCGGTGGATCTCGACCAGCCGGGCGAAGTCCGGCGCGCGGGCGTCGTCGTGCCAGTAGTAGTAGGTGAACCAGGCGTCCGGCTCGGCGACCAGCACCAGCTCACCGGCGCGCGGATGGTCCAGCCCGTACGCCGCCTTGCCGTCGGCGTCGAGCACCTCGGCCACCCCGGGCAGCCCGGCGCAGAGTCTCGCCACCGCCGGGACGTCGGCCGGGTCCCGTACGTACACGTGGGCGACCTGGTGGTCGGCGACCGCGAAGGCCCGCGACGTCCACGGGTCCAGGTACTCCATCCCGGCCTGCGTGTAGACGCGCAGCAGCCCCTCGGCCCGCAGCAGCCGGTTGACGTCGACCGGCCGGGAGACGTCGGTGATGCCGTACTCCGACAGCACCACCACGGTCGCTCCCCGGTCCCGTGCGGCGTCCAGCAGCGGCCCGAGTACGCCGTCCAGCTCGGCCGCCGCCTCGGCGGCCCGGGTCGAGGCGGGGCCGAAACGTTGCAGGTCGTAGTCGAGGTGCGGGACGTAGACCAGGGTCAGGTCCGGGGCCTCTTCCTCGACGATCTGTTGGGCGGCCCGGCAGATCCACTGTGACGAGGGCAGCCCGGCACCCGGGCCCCAGTAGGTGAACAGCGGGAACGTGCCCAGCCGGGCGGTGAGCCGGTCGTGCAGCTCGGGCGGGTCGGTGTAGCAGTCCGGTTCCTTGCGGCCGTCGGCGTGGTAGACCGGCCGGGGCGTGACCGTCCAGTTCACGTCCGCGCCCATCGCGTACCACCAGCAGACGTTCGCCACGGTGTAGCCGGGCTCGGCCCGGCGGGCCGCCTGCCACAGCTTCTCCCCGCCGACCAGCGCGTGGTGCTGCCGCCACAGCAGCACCTCGCCGAGGTCCCGGAAGTACCACCCGTTGCCGACGATCCCGTGCTCGGCCGGGAGCGCCCCGGTGAGGAACGTCGACTGCGCCGAGCAGGTCACCGCCGGCAGCACCGTGCCCAGTTCGGCCTGGAAACCGGCGTCGGCGACGGCCCGGAGCCGGGGCATGTGCGCCAGCAGCCGGGGGGTCAGTCCCACCACGTCCAGCACCACCAGGGGTCGGCTCACGACGCTCCTCCAGGCTCGGTCACGGCGTCACCACCGCTTCGGTCGGGGTCAGCCCGAGGGCGACCAGTTCGTCGCGGGTGAAGGCCAGTTCGGCGGCGATCCCGGCGGCCAACTCCGCGTCGGTGCGCGGGCGCCGCCGGACCGGCAGCACCCCCCAGGTGTACGTCTCGACGTCGAGATGGTCACAGCCCGCGTCGACGCCACCGAGCAGCCCGGCCAGCGCGGCGCGCAGCACCGGCAGCGTCGAGCCC
>NZ_SISL01000231.1:0-9325 GCF_004307965.1 Verrucosispora sp. SN26_14.1
ACATGTGTATAAGAGTCAGGGGTTCGAGGCCGGAGAGGCGTTGGCCGGCGCGGACGACGGCCATGGCGTGGCGTTCGCCGGGGCGGCGGCCGAGACGCTCGATGGGGCCGGAGATGCTGATCGCCGCGATGACCCGGCCGGTGCGGTCCCGGATCGGTGCGGAGACACTCGCCACACCGGCCTCGCGTTCGGCGACGCTCTGCGCCCAGCCCCGGCGGCGTACCTCGGCGAGGGTGCGGCCGGTGAACTTGGACCGCGGTAGCAGTGGCATCACCGCCTCGGGCGGCTCCCAGGCGAGCAGGATCTGCGCCGCCGAACCGGCCACCATCGGCAGCACCGACCCCACCGGGACGGTGTCCCGCAGCCCGCTGGCGCGTTCGGCGGCGGCCACGCAGATCCGTTCGTCCGCCCGGCGCAGGTAGAGCTGTGCGCTCTCGCCGGTGGCGTCGCGCAGGGCGGCCAGCAGTGGCTCGGCGGCGGTCAGCAGCACGTCCGGTGCGGCGTTCGCCAGTTCGCCCAGGCGTGGCCCGGGACGCCAGCGGCCCTGGGTGTCCCGGACCAGCATCCGGTGGATCTCCAGCGCCTGTGCCAGCCGGTGCGCGGTGGCCCGGGGCAGCTTGGTGCGTTCAACGAGTTCGGCCAGGCTGGCGCCGTCGACACAGGCGGCCAGGATGACCACCGCCTTGTCGAGAACGCCGACACCGCTCATACTGTGTCCCACAAGCCGAAATTTACCTCCCAGAATTTAGGATGTCCAGATGGTGGGAGTCACTCCTGAGCCGAGGACCCTGGCCGAGAAGGTCTGGGACGCGCACGTGGTCCGATCCGCCGATGGTGAGCCCGATCTGCTCTTCATCGACCTGCACCTGCTGCACGAGGTGACCAGCCCGCAGGCCTTCGACGGGCTGCGGCTCGCCGGCCGGCAGGTGCGCCGTACCGACCTCACGCTCGCGACCGAGGATCACAACACCCCGACCGGGTACGCCGATCCCTCGTTCCGGCAGCGCCGTGGTGACCTGCTCACCATCGCCGACCCCACCTCCCGGACGCAGATCGAGACGCTGCGCCGCAACTGCGCCGAGTTCGGCGTGAAGCTGCACCCGCTGGGCGACGAGAACCAGGGCATCGTGCACGTCATCGGGCCGCAGCTCGGGCTCACCCAGCCCGGCATGACGATCGTCTGCGGCGACTCGCACACCGCCACCCACGGCGCGTTCGGTGCGTTGGCGTTCGGCATCGGCACCAGTGAGGTCGAACACGTCCTGGCCACCCAGACGCTGCCGCAGGGCCGCCCCAAGACGATGGCGGTCACCGTCAGCGGCCAGCTCCGTCCCGGTGTCACCGCCAAGGACCTGGTCCTCGCGCTGATCACGAAGGTGGGCACCGGCGGCGGGCGCGGGCACATCGTGGAGTACCGGGGCGAGGCGATCCGGGCGTTGTCGATGGAAGGCCGGATGACCATCGCCAACATGTCCATCGAGTGGGGCGCCAAGGCCGGCATGATCGCGCCGGACGAGACCACCTTCGCGTACCTGAAGGGGCGGCCGAACGCGCCGGCCGGCGCGGACTGGGACGCCGCGGTCGCGTACTGGCGGACGCTGCCCACCGACGAGGGCGCGACGTTCGACGCCGAGGTGACGCTGGACGCCGCCGAGATCACGCCGTTCGTCACCTGGGGCACCAACCCGGGTCAGGGTGCGCCGCTGGGCGCGGCGGTGCCGAACCCGGACGACTTCGGCACCGAGCCCGAGCGGGCCGCGGCCCGTCGTGCCCTGGAGTACATGGACCTGCGGCCCGGTACGCCGCTGCGGGACCTCTCGGTGGACGTGGTCTTCGTCGGCTCCTGCACCAACGGCCGGCTGGAGGACCTGCGGGCCGCCGCCGACGTGCTGCGCGGCCACCAGGTCGCCGACGGCGTACGCATGCTGGTGGTGCCGGGCTCCGCCGCGGTACGCGAGGCCGCCGAGTCCGAGGGGCTGGACAAGGTCTTCACCGACGCGGGCGCCGAGTGGCGTTTCGCCGGCTGCTCGATGTGCCTGGGCATGAACCCGGACACGCTCTCCCCGGGTCAGCGGTCCGCCTCCACCTCCAACCGGAACTTCGAGGGCCGGCAGGGCCGGGGTGGGCGTACCCACCTGGTGAGCCCGCCGGTCGCCGCCGCCACCGCCGTGGCCGGCCGGCTGGCCGCCCCCGCCGACCTGTAGAGAAGGGCTGCGACAGATGGACAAGTTCACCGTGCACACCGGCACCGCCGTGCCGCTGCGTCGGTCCGACGTGGACACGGATCAGATCATCCCGGCGGTGTACCTCAAGCGGGTGACCCGTACCGGATTCGCCGACGGGTTGTTCAGCGCGTGGCGGGAGGACCCGGGATTCGTCCTCAACGATGAATCATATTCGGGTGCCTCGATTCTGGTGGCCGGTCCGGAGTTCGGCACCGGGTCGTCGCGGGAGCACGCCGTGTGGGCGTTGCGCGACTTCGGCTTCCAGGTGGTGATCTCGCCGCGCTTCGGTGACATCTTCCGGGGCAACGCCCTCAAGGAGGGTCTGCTGCCGGTCGAGTTGGAATTGAAAGCCGTCGAGGAGATCTGGGCCCTGGTGGAGTCCGACCCGAAGGCCGCCATCACCGTCGACCTCGCCGCTCGGCAGGTCCAGGCGGGCGGATCCACGTGGTCGTTCCCCCTCGACGACTTCAGCCGCTGGCGGCTGATGGAGGGCTTGGACGACATTGGACTCACCCTTCGCCACGAGTCGCAGATCAGTGCTTTCGAGGGCACCCGACCCCCCTTCCTGCCCCGCGTCGCCTAGCCGTTCACCCGGCTTCGTCGCCGATTTCGCCCCCACCGGTGCCACCGGTGGGGGCGAATCCGTTACGACACAAGGGCTTTTTTCCACCGAATGTTTGTGTCCGGGCAGCACAGGGCATACCGTGCGCGCAGAATGGCTCGCGTCGAGTCAGTTGCACAATCAGGAGGAAGTAGTGAACAAGGCCGAGCTCATCGAGGCGCTCGCCGTTCGCCTGGGGGACCGGAAAACGGCGACGGCCGCGCTCGACGCGGTCCTCGCTGAGGTCCAGGCGGCGGTCACCAAGGGCGAGAAGGTGGCGATCACCGGATTCGGGGCGTTCGAGAAGCGCGTACGGGGCGCGCGAACAGCCCGCAACCCGCGTACCGGGGAGGCGGTGAAGGTCAAGAAGACCTCGGTGCCGACCTTCCGTCCGGGCGCCGGGTTCAAGGAGATGGTGGCCAACGGCAAGGTGCCGAAGGCCACGGCGGCGGCGAAGAAGACCGCCGCGGCCACCGCCAAGACCACCGGTGCGAAGGCGACCGGTGCGAAGGCGACGGGTGCGAAGGCGACCGCTGCCAAGAAGACGACCACGGCGAAGGCCACCGCGGCAAAGAAGACGACCGCCACGAAGACCACGGCGGCGGCGAAGAAGACGACCGCGGCCAAGGCGACCAAGACCACCGCCGCGGCCAAGAAGGCGACCGCCACGAAGACGACCGCCACGAAGAAGGCCGCCCCGGCGAAGAAGACCGCCACGGCGTCCAAGGCCACCGCGGCCAAGAAGACCGCGACGGCCAAGAAGGCACCGGCGAAGAAGGCGCCGGCCAGGAAGAGCGCGACCCGGCGCTGAGCCGGTCGTACGACGAGGGCGTCCGCCGCACGGCGGGCGCCCTCGCCATGTCCGTCGGGTCCGCGCACCGAGGTGCGAGTCCGGTATCCGACGGGCGTTGACGGGGCGGGGTACGACGCCCAGAATCGCCGGACCACCCCTCGGCGAAAGAGGAACCGTGCTGCGTCACCGCCATCTCGGTACCGCCACCCTGGCCCTCGGTCTCGTCGTCCTGACCGACGTGCTGCGGGTCTTCCTGCCGTCGGTCATCACCATCTTCGGGCAGGCCGCGTCGACCCCGGCCGAGCTGCTCGGGGCGTTCGCCCTCGGCTGGTTCGTGCTGGCGCTCGCCGCACCGCCGCTCGTCCGGCTGGTCGGCGGCCACGTCGTCGGCGTGGTCGCCGTGGCGTTGCTGGGCGTCGCCCGGCTCGCCCTCACCGCCGGCCCCGGCGGGTACGCGCAGCTCTGGCTGGCCGGCGCCGGTCTGCTCGCCGGTCTGGTGTGGCTCGCCGCGACGGCGGCCCGGGGCGAGCGCGCGGTACCCGGACTGGCGCTCGGACTGGCCGCCGCAGCGCTCGGGCACGTGCTGGTCGGCACGTACGACCTGGTCTGGCGGGGGAGTTGGTCGGCGTGGGTGGCCGGTGGCGCGATGGTGGTGGCGCTGCTCGCCGGTGAGGTCCTGCTCGCCCGTCGTCCCGGCACGTCCACGCCGGTGCCGTACGGCCGGGCGTGGTTGCTCGCCGGGCCGGCGCTGCTGCTGGGCGGCATGGTGGCGCTGTCACCGGCGGTGGTGGGCACCGCGACGTCCTACTGGTTCGGCGCGGCGGGCACCGCCTCGACACCGCTGTTCGCGTTCGCGCCGCTCGGGGTGGCGCTCGCGGTGTTCCTGCTCGCCGCCCTGACTCCGTCCCGGCCGCGCGCCCGGCCGGTGTGGCCGGGGCTGCTGCTGGCCGGGACGCTGCTGTTCGGGTACGGTCCGCCGTCGCTGCTGACCGTCGCCGTCCTGCTCGGCGCCGCCGGTCTGGGCGGCTGCCTGGCGCTGGCCGACGGTGCCGCCGTGCCGTCGGCGCGGGCCGCGACCCGCCGGGGGTACGCGGCGGTGGGCGGCATGCTCGTCTTCGCGGTCGTCTCGGTGCTCTACTACGCCGCCTACGACCTGGGCTATCCCAACGGGTGGCTACCGGTCCTGGTGGCCGTGCTGACCGGTCTGATCGCGTTGCAGGGCGGTTCACGGCCCCGCCCGGCCACCGCACCGGCCACCGAGGAGTTCGTCGCTCCAGCGGCTGCTCCGGCCGTCGCGGGGTCCACCACGTACGGTCGGCTGCCCACGGTGCCGATCGCCGTGCTCGCCGCACTGACCGCCTTCGCCGCCGCGGTGGTACACGAGCCGTGGCCGGTGGCGACCAATCGGCCGGGCCCGCCGGAGCAGGTACGCGTGGTGGCCTACAACATCCGGATGGGCTTCGGCATGGACGGCCGGTTCGACCTGCCCGCGTTGGAACGGGCGGTGCGGGGGGCCGACGTGGTGGCGCTCAGCGAGGTGGACCGGGGCTGGCTGCTCAACGGCGGCCACGACACCCTGCACCTGCTCTCGGACCGGTTGGGCCTGCCCTACGTCTTCGCGCCGGCCGCCGACGCGCTCTGGGGCGACGCGGTGCTCAGCCGGTGGCCGGTGGACCGGGCCCGGACCCGCGTGCTGCCCGCCGTGGGCGCACCCACCGGCGCGCAGGCGCTCGGCGTCACCGTGGACTTCAGCGAGGGCGTACGCCTGGCCGTGGTGAGCACGCACCTGCAACCGCCGCCCGGCGCGGATCCGGTGGTGCAGGCCCGTGCCGTCGCCGAGTTCGCCACCGGGTACGCCGACGGTCTGCCGCTGGTGGTCGCCGGTGACTTCAACACCGAGCCGGGCGACCCGGCGTTCGCCGCGCTCACCGGCGCCGGTCTGGTCGACGCGTTCGCCGCCGCCCGCCCGCTGGCGACCAGCCCGGCCGACGACCCGCGTCAGCAGATCGACCACGTCTTCGTCTCACCCGACCTGGTCGCCTCGGACGCCGTCGCGACACCCGGCACCGCCAGCGACCACCTGCCGGTCGCGGTCACCCTCACCCTGCCCGGCGGTGCGGGCTGACGTCGGAGCGGGTCAGAGCCGGTCGGCGGCGACGAGGCGGTCGGCGCTGAAGGCGAGCAGCCAGCCCGTGCCCTTGTCGGTGTCGTAGTCGCCGTCCTGCCCGGCCAGACGTTCCAGCGCACCCGGGATCACCTTGCCCTGGCTGCACACCGCCGTACGTTCGCCGGCGGCGGCCAGCGCGGCCATCCGTGCCGCCGCGGCGAGGACCCGTTCGTCGGGCTGCTGGCCGGCGAGGGGCTCGTCCAGGTCGCCGCTGATCTCGATCGGCAGGTCCAGCGTCGCGGCGGCCGGGTCCAGGGTCTGTACGCAGCGGCGCGGTGACGCCGACAGCAGCCGGCTCGGCCAGGTCAGCGCGATCAGCGGCGCCAAGGTGCGTGCCTGCGACCAGCCCCGGTCGTCCAACGGTCGGGCCGTGTCCGGGCCGGACCAGGTCAACCGCTTGCCGGCGTTGCCGTGCCGGACCAGCACCGTGGTGGCGGTGACCCGGGGCAGGGCGGCGAACGCGGCCAGGATCTCCGCGTCGTGCGGATAGCTGACCAGCGCCACCGCGTCGTCCACGTCGAGCCAACGCACCGCGTCGACCTCGGTGCCCGGCTGGAAGCCGCCGGTGCCCATCGCCCGCATGGACCAGTAGTCGACCTCCTTGAGCCGACCCTCGCTGCGGTACCGCACCGAGGGCAGGCGCACCTCGGGCGCGGCCCGTGCGTCGGCCTCCTCGGCGACCTCCCGGACGGCTGCCGCCAGTGGATGCTCGCCCGGCTCCAGCTTGCCCTTGGGGAGTGTCCAGTCGCCGTACCGGGGGCGGTGCACCAGACAGACCTGGACGTCGTCGTAGGGTCCGGGCCGCCACACCACGCCGCCGGCCGCCCGGATCTCGATCACGTCGGTCATCCGGTCCGTCGCCGTTCCTCCTCGATCATCCGCTCAGCCTATGCCGGTGCCGCTCACCCGGCGGTGCTGCCGACGCGACGCAGCAACATCTGCTGGAGGTGGGCCGGTGGCGTGTCGGTCGCGCCGGTACGCCGGGTCCAGCTCCCGTCGGCGGCCAACTCGAACGCGTCGGTGTCGGGGCTCATCGCGGCGGCGAGCACCTGGTCCAGTTCGGCCCGAGCCACCGGGTCGCTGACCTGCACCAGTGCCTCGACCCGCCGGTCCAGGTTGCGGTGCATCAGGTCGGCGGAGCCGATCCAGAACTCGGCGTCGCCGTTGTTGCCGAACCGGAAGACCCGGGAGTGTTCCAGGAACCGGCCGAGGATCGAACGGACCCGGATGTTCTCCGACAGCCCCGGTACGCCGGGTCGCAAGGTACACATGCCCCGGATTATGAGGTCGACGTGGACGCCGGCCTGGGAGGCCCGGTACAACGCGTCGGTGATCTCCTCGTCGACCAGCGAGTTCACCTTGAACTGCACGAGTCCCGGCATGCCCAGCCGGACGTGGGCGATCTCCCGCTCGATGCGTTCGACCAGGCCGCTGCGGATGCCCTGCGGCGCCACCAGCAGCCGCCGGTACGCGGTCTGCCGGCTGTAGCCGGTCAGCACGTTGAAGAGGTCGGTCAGGTCGGCCCCGATCTCCGGGTCGGCGGTGAGCATGCCGAAGTCCTCGTAGAGCCGGGCCGTCTTCGGGTGGTAGTTGCCGGTGCCGATGTGGCAGTAGCGCCGGATCTGGTTGCCCTCCTGGCGTACCACCAACGCGGTCTTGCAGTGCGTCTTGAGACCGACCAGGCCGTAGACCACGTGACAGCCGGCCCGCTCCAGGGTGCGGGCCCAACCGATGTTCGCCACCTCGTCGAAACGCGCCTTCAACTCGACCAGCACCACCACCTGCTTGCCGGCGGCGGCGGCGTCGACGAGCGCGTCCACGATCGGTGAGTCGCCGCTGGTGCGGTAGAGCGTCTGCTTGATGGCGAGCACGTTCGGATCGGCGGCGGCCTGCTCCACGAAGCGCTGCACGCTGGTGGCGAAGGAGTGGTACGGGTGGTGCACCAGCACGTCCCCGTCGCGCAGGGTGGCGAAGACGCTGCGCGGCACCTCGCCCTCGGCGAGCCGGGGATGGGTGGCCGGCACGAACGGCGGGTCCTTGAGGTCGGGCCGGTCGGCCTCGCCGTACAACTGCTGGAGCGCGGAGAGGTCGAGCAGCCCCCGGACCCGCAGCACGTCCTGGGCGTCCATGTCCAGTTCCCGGACGAGCAGCTCCAGCATGTGGTCGGAGATCGAGGCGGCCACCTCCAGCCGCACCGGCGGGCCGAAGCGACGCCGGGCCAGTTCCCGTTCCAGCGCCTGGAGCAGGTCCTCGTCGCGGTCCTCGTCCACCTCCACCTCGGCGTTGCGGGTGACCCGGAACAGGTGGCACTCCACCACCTGCATGCCGGAGAAGAGCTGGCCGAGGTGCACCGAGATGACGTCCTCGACCGGCACCATCCGCACGCCGGGCTGGTCCCGGTCGACGCGGACGAACCGGGGCACGTTGTTCGGCACCTTCACCCGGGCGAACAACTCGGGCCCGCCGTCCGGGTCGCGGACCGACACGGCCAGGTTCAACGACCGGCCGGAGATGTACGGGAACGGGTGGGCCGGGTCGACCGCGAGCGGGGTGAGCACCGGGAAGATCTGCTCGCGGAAGTAGGCGCGCAGCCGGTCCCGCTCGACGTCGCCCAGGTCGGACCAGCGCAGGATCCGGATGTCCTCGTCGGCCAGCTTGGGCAGCACGTCGTCGACGAAGCAGGTGGCGTGCCGGGTGACCAGCGTGGCGGCCTTTCCGGCGACGAGCGCCAACTGGGTACGCAGCGGCATGCCGTCACCTCCGCGCACCGGCAGGCCGGCGGAGAGCCGGCGCTTGAGCCCGGCCACCCGGACCATGTAGAACTCGTCGAGGTTGCTGGCGAAGATGGCCAGGAACTTCGCCCGTTCCAGCAGCGGGGTGCGCGGGTCCTCGGCCAGCGCCAGGACCCGGGCGTTGAAGTCGAGCCAGGACAGCTCCCGGTTGAGGAACCGATCCTCCGGCAGCGGCCGGAGCGGTGGTGGCTCCCCGCCGGAGGGGTCCGGTGCGCCCGGCTCGGACACCGGGTCGAGAACCTCCTCCAGGCCGGTGGAGGCGGCGGCCGGGTCGGTGCCGGCCAGCTCGGTCATCGGCCGGGTACGGCGGAAGCGCCCGTCGGATCCCCGGGAGCGACCTTCGTCGCGGCTGGTGTGGTCGTCGGTGCCGGCGGGACTGGCGTTGCTTTCGCGAGGGGTGCTCACCTGCTCATAATCACCCGACTCGGGTTAACGCAAAATGAACTTCCGCTGGGTACGTCAGGACATCGTCGGCAGGGTCACGCGGATCACGTCCCCGGCGGCGTCGGTGTCGACGCGTACCCGCTGGCCGAGCCGGAGCAGCCGCAGCCCGGAGGCGTCGAAGGCACGGGCCGGGAAGGACAGCTCGGTGCCGTCGTCGAGCAGCAGCAGCCCGCTGCGGGTCGCCGCGTCGAAGGTCGCCACCGTGCCCTGCATGCCCAGCACCGTACACCGGTGGGGGAGCTCAGCCGGTGAGGCAGCCGGCGGCCAGTCGCGCGGCTGTCTCGTATACACAGCTCCGAGCAC
>NZ_SISL01000232.1:0-9352 GCF_004307965.1 Verrucosispora sp. SN26_14.1
CGGGGACGGATCGTGAGGCGCGGGTGAGTACGCGTCGGACTGCGGTGGTGGCGGGTGATCGGGTGTCGTTGTTGACCGCTGGTGGTGGTGGTCATGGTGATCCGGGGTTGCGGGATCCGGAGGCGGTACGCCGTGACGTGGCGGAGGGATACGTCTCCGCCGAGGCCGCCCGTGAGGTCTACGGGGTGGACGTCGATGGGTGAGCCCCCGGTCGACGGCGCGACCGTCGAGGTGATCGGCAGCTACCTCACCTCCGCCGCCGAGGAGATGCGGGTGACGCTGGTGCGTACCGCCTTCAACCCGGTCATCTACGAGGTGCACGACTTCGGCATCTCCGTCTACGACCGCCACCTGCGGCTGGTCGCGGAGTCGACCGGGCTGTCCCGGTTCCTCGGCGCGAACGACTACTCGCTGGCCAGAGGCGTGGAGTACGTGGGGCGGGAGAACCTGCATCCCGGCGACGTGGTGCTGCTCAACTACCCGTACTGGAACGCCGCGCACAGCTACGACGCCACCCTGTTCGCCCCGGTCTTCCTGCCCGACCCGAAAGGCGCCGGCGGGGAGGAGCTGATCGGCTTCCTCTGCATCCGCGCGCACTGGATGGACCTCGGGGCGAAGGACCCGGGGTACGTGCTGGACTCGACGGACATGCACCAGGAGGGGTTGATCTTCCCGGGGACGAAGGTGGTGTCCCGGGGTGTGCCGGTGCGGGAGATCCACGAGTTGATCCGGTTCAACTCGCGGATGCCGGACGCGGTGCTGGGTGATCTGCACGCGCAGATCGCCGCGCTGCGCACCGGTGAGCGCCGACTCACCGAGGTGTACCGCCGGCACGGCACGGCCACCGTGGACGCCGTGGTCGAGCGGCTCATCGCCACGGCCGCCGAATCCGCCGCCGAGGCGGTCGCCGCCCTGCCGCAGGGCACCTGGACGGCCGAGGACTGGCTCGACGACGACGGCGTCACCGACCAGCCGATCCTGATGCGGGCCACGGTGACCGTCGCCGACGGCACGTTCACCGTGGACTTCGCCGGTTCCTCACCGGCGGTCCCGGGCCCGGTCAACCTGCCGCTCGGCGCCACCATCGCCACCTGCCGGGTCGCCTTCAAGGCGATCACCACCCCCACCGAGCAGAGCAACGCCGGGCACTTCGCCCCGCTGCGGGTACGCGCCGAGCCGGGCACGCTGTTCCACGCGGTCTACCCGGCGGCGACCTTCACCCAGTGGACCGGGACGGTCGCCCTGGAGCTGATCTACAAGGCGTTGGCGCAGGGGATGCCGGAGCGGCTGCCGGCGTCCAGTGGTGGTGACGTGCCCGGCTTCATGATGGTCGGCGCGCACCCGGAGACCGGTCAGATCTTCGCGGTCAGCAACAACGACCCGGTGGGCTGGGGCGGCACCGTCGACCACGACGGCATCGGCCCGGCGAACCACCTGTGCCAGACCCAGGCCCGCAACACCCCCGTCGAAGTCCTGGAGGCCAAGACCGGGATGTTCTTCGAGCGGGTGGAGATTCGGACGGATTCGGGTGGTGCGGGGCGGTTCCGGGGTGGGTGTGGGTTGCGGCGGGATATTCGTTTCGTGTCGTCGGGGGAGTTTCTTTCGGTGATCAAGAAGACGCGGAGTGCGCCGTGGGCGTTGGCGGGTGGGTTGTCGCCGGAGCCGAATCAGGTGGTGGTGTTTCCGGGGACGGATCGTGAGGCGCGGGTGAGTACGCGTCGGACTGCGGTGGTGGCGGGTGATCGGGTGTCGTTGTTGACCGCTGGTGGTGGTGGTCATGGTGATCCGGGGTTGCGGGATCCGGAGGCGGTGCGCCGTGACGTGGCGGAGGGATACGTCTCCGCCGACGCCGCCCGTGAGACCTATGGAGTGATCGCATGAGCGCCGTCGAGCCGAACCTGCTGCTGGCCCACTGCACCGTGCTGGACGCGCGCGTGGTGGACGGCGTGGACCCGATCCCGGACGCCGCCGTCTGGGTACGCGGCGACCGGATTGCGGCCGTCGGCCCGTACGCCGAGGTGGCGAAGGAGGCCCGGGCCGCCGGTGCGGTCCGCGAGGTGGACCTGGACGGGGCGTACCTGACGCCCGGTCTGGCCAACATGCACACCCACTTCTCGCTGTCGCTGCCCGGTGCCGGCGGCGACGACGTGAAGACGATGGGGCCGCACGACCTGGCGTACTACATGGCCGACGGGGCCCGGCGCACGCTGCACTGCGGCGTGACCACGGTGCGCTGCGTCGCCGAGAAGGACCACGCCGACTTCGCGTTGCGCCGCGCCATCGCCGCCGGCCGGGCCCAGGGCCCCCGTATCCACACCGCCGGGCGGGCGCTGGTCTGCACCGGCGGGCACGGCCACGAGAGCAGCGACACCCTGGAGTGCGACGGACCGGTCGGCTTCCGTCGGGGCGTGCGGAGCCAGATCAAGGCCGGCGCGGACCTCATCAAGGTGATGATCTCCGGCGGCATCGCCGGGGAGCACGAGCGCATCAACACCCCGCAGTTGTTCACCGACGAGCTGGCCGCGGTGCTGGAGACGGCCCACGCCTGGGGTCGTAAGGTGACCGCGCACGCCGGGCCCGCCGAGGTGATCGGCGCGGCGGTGGAGCTGGGACTGGACTGTGTGGAGCACGGCTACCAGCTCACCCCGCAGGTGGTGGCGCGGATGGCGGAGCAGGGCACCGCCCTGGTGCCGACGCTGCTGGTGACCCGCTGCAAGGAGTTCTTCGACGAGCTCGGCGTACCGGAGTGGATGCAGTGCCGCTCGCTGGGGGCCGGGCCTCGGCACCTGGAGAGCTTCGCGATGGCCGTCGAGGCCGGGGTGGAGGTGCTGCTCGGCAGCGACATGCCGCCGTTCTGGCACTTCGAGGGCACCAACGCCACGGTCCGGGAGCTGGAGTACATGGCCGAGCGGATCGGCCCGGCGCGGGCGTTGCACGCCGGCACCCGGGGCCCGGTGCGTTGGCTGGGCGTCGAGGAGGACCGGGGCACGGTCGAGGTCGGCAAGCTGGCCGACCTGATCGCGATGGACGAGGACCCGCTCGCCGCCACCTCGGCGTTCCGGGGTGTGCGCTGGGTGATGAAGGGCGGGCGGATCGCCCGGGACGACCGGACGGAGACGACATGACGATCGTGGCAACCGACGCGGCACACATCGCCGCGCTCATCGACGACCTGTACGCGGCCTTCCTCGCCGGGGACCGCGACCGCTTCGACGGGCACCTGCACGCCGACGTGACCACCTGGGAGACCCACCTGCCCGGGCCGTTGCGGACCCGGGCGGAGCTGGACGCCTACCGCGACCAGCGCGACGCCGCCGGTCAGCGCCCGCAGTTGGCGGTGCTCGCGGCGCAGGACAAGCGCATCGACGTGTGGGGCGACGTGGGCCTGGCCCGCTACCTGCTGATCGCGCGGGCCGAGGCCGAGCAGCCGCCGTCGTCCGCCCGCGTCACCGACGTGCTGCGCCGCGTCGACGGCCGGTGGCAGATCGTGCACCACCACGCCGAGTCGCTCAGCGAGCCGGTGGCGGCGCGATGATCCGGCGGCTGGTCGCCTACGACACCGGTGAACCCGGCCGGGTGCTGTCGGTCGCCGAGCGGCCCGACGACCCCGCGCCCGGTCCCGGTGAGGTCCAGCTCGCGGTCCGCACCGTGGGGCTGAACTATCTCGACGTCTCGCTCTGCCGGGGCGAGTACCCGGTGCGGCCGGAGCCCCCGATGACCCCGGGCGTCGAGGCGGCCGGTCGCGTGGTGGCGGCCGGTGCCGGTGCCGAGCACCTGCTGGACCAGGAGGTCATCGCCTGCCCGGCGCTGCCGCGCGGCGCCCTCGGCGACACCGTGACGGTGGACGCGACCGTGGTGGTGCCCCGTCCCTCCTCCGTGGACCCGACGGTGGCGGCGGCCCTGCCGGTCACCTACCAGACCGCCTGGTTCGCCCTGGAACGCGCCGGGGTCACCGCCGGGCAGACGGTGCTGGTGCACGCCGGTGCCGGTGGGGTCGGCATCGCGGTCACCCAACTCGCCGTCGCGCGGGGCGCGCGGGTCGTGGCGACCGCCGGTGGCCCGGCGAAGACCGAGGTCTGCCGGGCCCAGGGTGCCTCCGTGGCGATCGACTACACCGGCGAGGACTTCGTGGCGGCGGTCCGGGAGGCCACCGACGGGCAGGGTGTGGACGTGGTCGTCGACCCGGTCGGCGGTGACCTGCTCGCCCGGTCGCTGGACTGCCTCGCGTTCGAGGGTCGCCTGGTCAGCGTCGGCGCGGCCGGTGGCCCGCCACCGCCGGTCGACCCGGCCCGGCTGATCGCGGCGAACGCCGACCTGATCGGGCTCTCCTGGGGCTCGCAGTATCCGTGGCGTCGTCCCGAGGCGGTCGCCGCCGCCTACCGGGCGCTGTTCGACCTCTGTGACTCCGGCGCGGTCCGGCCCCCGGTCAGCCGGGTGGTGTCGCTGGCGCAGACCCCGGTGGCCCTGGACGACCTGGCCGCCCGACGGACCACCGGCAAGATCATCGTACGACTCGACGACGAGGAGGAGCGAGGATGACCGACAGCCCGGACGGCGACATGGAGATCTACGACCTGACGGTGACCGTGGACCGCATCGAGGGGCGCTCGGTCTGCGGCATGGCCGTCGGCGACTCGTTCGACCTGGTCAACAGCGCCCACCTGAAGCTGCCCGACGGCAAGCACTTCTGCGTCTACGCCCTCGCCTCCGTGCTGCCCTTCCTCGCCGCCAAGCAGCGGGACCTGGCCGCCGGGGACTGGCTCGACCAGGACTCGCTCTTCGCCTGCCCGGACCCGGAGGAGCGGCTGGTCATGAAGGTGGAACGCACCTGCCGACGCCGGATGAACTCGGCGGACCTCACCTGATGACGGTCGAGATCGGACTCGGACTGCAGAGCGACAAGCCGGCCGGTGCGTACGCCCGGCTGGCCCGTGCCGCCGAGTCGCACGGATTCGACGTGCTGACCGTCTTCGGCGACCTGATGTACCAGCCGCCGATCTTCCCGCTGCTGGAGATGGCCCAGGCCACCAGCCGGGTACGCCTCGGCCCGGCCTGCCTCAACCCGTACAGCCTGGCGCCGTACGAGATCGCCGGTCAGCTCGCCGCGCTCGACCTGGCCTCGGCCGGACGGGCCTACCTGGGGTTGGCGCGCGGTACCTGGCTCGGCGCGGTCGGTCTGCCCCAACCGAAGCCGCTGACCACCATCGAGGAGGCGGCGGCGGTCGTCTACCGCCTGCTGCGCGGTGACCGGGACGGCTACCGGGGGCAGGTCTTCACGCTGGCCCCGGAGACCGCGCTGCGCTACGCTGTGCAGCGCCCCGATCCGCCGTTGCTGATCGGCGCGTGGGGACCGAAGGGCGCGGCCCTGGCCGGCCGGATCGCCGACGAGATCAAGGTGGGCGGCAGCGCGAACCCCGACATGGTGCCGGTCGTCCGGGACCGGCTCCGGGTCGGTGCCCGCGCCGCCGGGCGCGACGTGGACGAGGTCGGCATCGTCCTCGGTGCCGTGACGGTGGTCGACACCGACGGCGAGGCGGCGCGTGCCAAGGCCCGGACCGAGGTCGCCATGTACCTCGCGGTGGTCGCCGACCTGGACCCGACGGTCACCCTGCCGGACGGCCTGGTGGCGCGCGTCGGGGAACTGGTCGACGCGGGCGAGCACGACGCCGCCGGTCGGCTGATCCCGGACGAGGTGCTCGACCGTTTCGCCTTCTCCGGCACCCCCGAGCAGGTCGCCGCCCAGGCCCAGCAGCTCATCGACGCCGGGGTCCGGCGGGTGGAGTTCGGCACCCCGCACGGGCTGACCGACGACCGGGGCGTCGACCTGCTCGGCACCGCCGTCCTGCCCCTGCTGCGTCGCTGAAGGAGAGCCCCATGGACGTCACCGTGCTGGTCGGCCCGGACCTCGTCGCCGACCTCGCCCTGCTGGAGTCGCTCACCACGGCCACCGCCGCCGACCTCGGCGGCACCGGTCGTCTGATGGCCGTCGACTCCGCCGCCGCGCTGGAATCGGCGCTGGCGGCGACCGCCGCGCTGGTGGTGGTGCTGCCCGGTCCGACGGTGTCCGCGCGGGCCCTGATGAGCGGGGCCGCCCCGCACGTCGTCTGGTACGACCTCACCGTGGCCACGGCCGTCGCCGGTGCCCGCCACCTCTCCGGCCGGGGCGTGTGGGGTCTGGCCTGGGCGATCCGCCACGCGGTGCACCAGCACCGGTCCCCGGCGGTACGCGTCGGTTACGGCGCGGACGCCGACCAGTGGGGTGAGCTGCGACTGCCCACGGCGGACACGGCACGTCCGGTGCCGGTCGCGGTGCTGCTGCACGGCGGCTTCTGGCGCTCCGTCTGGGGAGCCGACCTGATGGACGCGCTCGCCGTGGACCTGGCCGCACGCGGCTACGCGGCGTGGAACGTGGAGTACCGGCGGCCGGACCGGCACGGCTGGGACGCCACCACCGCCGACGTGGCGGCGTCGCTTGCGGTGCTGCCCGACGTGGCTGACGCCGGTGTGCTGGACCTGGACCGGATCGCCGTGTTCGGGCACTCGGCCGGTGGGCAACTGGCCCTGCGGGCGGCGGCGGACCTGGCGGTTGACCTCGCCCAGGGGCCACGGGTGGCCCTGGCGGTGTCGCTGGCCGGTGTGCTGGACCTGGCCGAGGCCGACGGCCGCCAGCTCGGTGACGGCGCGGTCAGTGCCGCCCTCGGCGGCACCCCGACGGCCGTCCCCGAGCGGTACGCGGCCGGTGACCCGATGGCGCGGCTGCCGATCGGGGTTCCCACGCTGCTGGTGCAGGGGGCGGGCGACAGCCCGGACCTGGTCGACATCAACCGCCGGTACGCGGTGGCGGCTCGGGCGGCCGGTGACGAGCTGACCCATCTCGAACTGCCCGGCGACCACTTCGACGTGATCGGTCCCGGCTCGCCGATCTGGCAGGCCACCATGGATGAGGTGGGGCGCTGCCTCGGGCGGTGAGCCCGCCCGGAGTTGCCGGCTTGTTTCATCACAGTGAACAAGCCGGGGTCGCCGTCAGAACAGTCGGGGCGTGACGACCGAGACCACGGTGGTCACCGCGTCGGTGTCGTTGTACATCGTGTGCGGCACCGTGGAGCGCAGGTGCACGCTGTCTCCTGGGTGCAGCCGGTGCTCGACGCCGTTGACCTCGTAGAGCAGCTCGCCGGAGATGACGTAGGCGAACTCCTCGCCCGCGTGGCCGTACGCGTTCTCCCGCCGACCGCCGGGGGCGATGTGCACCAGCATCGGTTCGAGCAGCAGGTCCGGCCCGCGTTCGGAGAGCATCCGATAGGTCTGCTGACCGGAGACGTACTGCGTGGCGGTGGTCTCCGCCCTGGTCAGCGAGAAGTGGTGGGGCAGCGTGGTGACGGTGCCCCCGACCGGCGCGGTGCTGGCGTCGAAGAAGTCGCCCACCGTCCGGTCCAGCGCCTTGGCCACGCTGCCGAGCGCGGTCAGCCCGATGGACGAGATGCCGCGCTCGACCTGGGACAGGAAGCCGATCGACAGCCCGGAGCGGGATGCGAGGCCGCGCAGGGTCAGCCCGCGCTCCTTGCGGTACTGGCGGATCCGGGCTCCGACCAGGTCGGCCGGGGTGTGGCCGTTACTCCCGTCGTCGGGGCGGGCCTGCTCCGGGACCGGATGACTGCCCGTGGACCGCATGGGGACCTCCTGTCGCGCTGGCCGGAACCTGTCCGGACCCGTGTTCGATGCTATCGAACGGAGGTGGCCCTTGGGGAAGCCCCCGACCGTGCCGAATCGGCGGAGATCCGGTCCCCGTGCACCGGTCTGCGGCCGGGGAGCGGGATCTCGAAGTGGACGGTGGGGGAGGCGTGTGGATCTCCGTCGCGCGGGTCGTGCACCAGGTCGGCCACCCCGCGCCAGAACGCCTCCGCGCCGGGCACCCGGGTGTCGGTGTGCAGATAGACCACCCGGTAGTCGGGTTGATCGGCGGCGAACGCGACGGCTCGCCGCACGAGGGCGCGGGCGAGCCCGTTGCGCCGGTGCTCCGGACGGACGTACACCCGGAAGAGTTGCGCCGTGCTCGCCGCCGGGTAGCGCTCCGCCAGCCAGCGCGGATGCGGCGGGCTGTTCGGCGCGGCGGCGCGTACGGCGGTGGTGGCGACCACCTCGTCACCCTTGGTGGCGACGAACAGGGCGTGCCGCTCCGGGCGCAGGTAGGTGCCGGCCAGGTCGATGACGTCGGCGTGCCAACGAGGCTGGTAGCCGTAGCCGAAGACCTGGTAGAAGGTGTCCAGCATGACGCTGCGGGCACCGTCGAGGTGTTGCGGCCCGGCGGTGCGCAGGTCGTACGGTCCGGTCGTCTCGTCGGTCATGTCCTGCTCATCTCCTCGGTGTCGGGTGTGGTTGCGGGTAGCGCGATCGTCGGATCCAGCAGCGCGCGGGTCAGCGGTGACCGGGCACCGGCGGGCAGGTCGGCGGCCCGACCGTGCTCGACGACCCGACCGTGGTCGAGCACGACCACGTGGTCGGCGAGCCGGACGACGACCTCCGGGTCGTGTGTGATGACCAGCAACGCCAGGCGGTGCGCCTGCCGCAGCTCGTCCAGCAGGGTGAGGATCCGGTCCCGGTTGACGCCGTCCAGCCCGGAGGTGATCTCGTCGCAGACCAGCAGGCGTGGCCGGGTCAGCAGGGCCCGCACCAGGGCGGCACGTTGCAGTTCGCCCCCGGAGAGCCGCTCCGGCCGACGGGTGACCAGGTCCCGGTCGAGGCCGACCTGATCCAGCAGGGCACGGGCCGCCGCCAGCACGTCGGCGGGTCCCTGTCGCCGCAGCCGTACGGCGGGCCGCGTCACCTGCGCCAGCACCGGCGCGTACGGGTGGAAGCTCGCCCGGGGGTCCTGGAAGACGTACTGCACGGCGGCGAGGTCGGCCGGGTCCCGCCGGTCGATGCAGGCGTGCAGGCGACGGCCGTCGAGGGTGACGGTGCCGGTGTCCGGCCGGTGCAGCCCGGCCAGACAGCGGGCGAGGGTGGTCTTCCCGCTGCCGGAGCGACCGATCAGCGCGAGGCACTGCGCGTCGCCCAGCGTCACGTCGACACCGTGCAGGACGGTGGTGCCCCGGTGCGCGGCGGTCAGCCCCTCGGCCCGCAGCAGCGCCTCCACCGGCGGGGACCCGGCGTCGGGACGGGCCGCCGGAGCGGACCGGGTGGGCTCCCCGACGACCGTGTGCGCCGGACCGGCGGCGACCACCACGCCCCGGTCCAGGACGATCGCGGTGTCGGCGATCGCCCGGACCAGATGCAGGTCGTGGCTGAGCAGGACGACGGTGACCCCGGTGGCGGCCAGGCGGCGCAGCTCGGCGGCCACGTCGCGGCGGTGCAGGCC
>NZ_SISL01000233.1:0-9301 GCF_004307965.1 Verrucosispora sp. SN26_14.1
GCCGGGTCCACCACCGCCACCGACCGGCCCGCCGAGTCGGTGACCAGCAGCGCCACGGTCGCCTCCCGCACCGCTTCGGCGGCGCGCCGCTGCGCCTCGGCGAGCGGGGTGCCGGTGGGTACGCCGAAGGTCGGCCGGGCCAGCCGGGCCAGGTCGACCAGGGGCAGCCGGCGGCCGATCCGGGACATCCGGATCGACTGCCCGGCGCCGTGCCAGAGGGTGAGCGCGACCAGCGCCGTCAACGGCAGGGCGAGCAGACTCAGCACGTCCATCGCGTAGAGCACCGCCACCACCAGCGCGGTGCCCACGGCGAGGATCCGGCCGGCCCAGCCGGCCACCTCGGTGGCGGCGTGCTTGTTGCGGGTGACCGCCCAGATCACCGCCCGCAGCGCCCGCCCGCCGTCCAGCGGCAGGCCGGGCAGGATGTTGAAGACCGCGACGATGATGTTGCTCGCCGCCAGTTGGAACGCCAACTGGTCGGCCACGGTGCGGTCG
Source organism: Verrucosispora sp. SN26_14.1 (assembly GCF_004307965.1). Taxonomy (NCBI): domain Bacteria; kingdom Bacillati; phylum Actinomycetota; class Actinomycetes; order Micromonosporales; family Micromonosporaceae; genus Micromonospora; species Verrucosispora sp. SN26_14.1. Next base: position 496 of record NZ_SISL01000233.1, read on the forward strand.
GGCAGGACCAGCATGGCGGCGACGGCGATCACGCCGAGCACCGCGGAGACCGCCGGGCCGGCCAGCGAGACGTAGAGGTCCACCCGGGGGGACGGGGCCTCCCGGTCCATCTCGGTGTACCCGCCGAGCAGTTCCAGGGTGATCCCGCGCACGCCGATGCCGAACCGCCGGGCGGTCAGGGCGTGCCCGAGTTCGTGCAGGAGCACCGAGCCGAGCAGCGACACGACGAACCCGGCGCCGACCAGGTAACCGCCGATCGGGGAGAGTTGCAGGCGCTGGCCGGCCAGTTCGCCGTAGAGCACGATGATCAGCACGGCGAGCAGCAGGATCGAGGCGTTCAGGTAGAGCGGCACCCCGAAGACCCGGCCCACCCGCATGCCCGGACGCCGGCCGGCGCGCGGTCGACTCCTCTGTTCCACCGGCCCGATGCTACGCGGCGGGAGATCACCTCCCGGTGCGGTGCCGGTGGTCCTGTCACACTCGTGCCCTAACCTTCGGGACATGACGGCGGATCCGGTGATCACCCAACAGGCCCCGACTCCGACGCAGTTGCCGGCGACGGTGCGCGCCTCACTCTCACCGTCGCGGGCGGCCGACTTCAAGACCTGCCCACTGCTCTACCGGTTCCGCAGCATCGACCGTCTGCCCGAGCGGACCACTCTGGAGCAGGCCCGGGGCACACTGGTGCACGCGGTGCTGGAGCGCCTCTTCGACCTGCCGTCGGCCGGGCGCACCCCGGAGGCGGCCGGTGACCTCGTGGCACCACAGTGGGACCGGCTGGTCACCGAGCAGCCGGAGCTGTCCGGGATCTTCGAGGGCGACGACCCGGCCGCCGTGACGCAGTTCCTGACCTCGGCGGCGGCGCTGCTGGAGGGCTACTTCACCGTGGAGGACCCGCGCCGCCTGGAGCCGGCCGAGCGGGAGAGTCTGATCTCGGCGGTGGTCGACGACGAGCTGTTGATCCGGGGCTATCTGGACCGGCTCGACGTGGCACCGGACGGCGCGCTGCGGGTGGTCGACTACAAGACCGGCGGCGCTCCGCGCGAGGCGTTCGAGGCGCGCGCCCTGTTCCAGCTCAAGTTCTACGCCCTGGTGCTCTGGCGGACCCGGGGTGTGGTGCCCAAGGTGCTGCGGCTGCTCTACCTCAAGGACGCCGAGGTGTGCGACTACGCCCCCGACGCCGAGGAGCTGGTGCGCTTCGAGCGCACCGTGGTCGCGTTGTGGCGGGCGATCGAGCAGGCCACCGTCAATCAGGACTTCCGGCCCCGGCCGAGCCGGCTCTGCGACTGGTGCAGCCACCAGGCCCGGTGTCCCACCTTCGGCGGCACCCCACCGCCCTTCCCCGAGCAGGTGGCGACGGCGGATCCGCTGCGCGACGCCCGGTCCCGTCCGGCGCCTCCGGGCGCCGACGACTAGGACCTCTCCTCCCCAGGGAGGAGAGCAGGTCACCGCAGGAGACGATCTTTCGCCCGAACGGGCGGATAGCGTCGGAGCGTGGGTACGGATCCGAGGGAGTGGCTGCGGCGGCACCCGCTGGCCGGTGACGGGCTGCTGGCTGTCGGGCTGGTGGTCGCGGAGGTCGTGCTCACCCTGCTGACGCCACGGGACTTCTGGCCCCGGCCGCTCTTCGCCGCGCTGGGGTGGAGCCTGGTGTGCGCCGCACCGGTGGTGGTGCGCCGGACGGCACCGTGGCCGGCGGTGGTGGCCTCGCTGGCGATCCTGGCCCTACCGCTGACGCTGGAGATCTCCCCCGCGACGCAGGGCTTCGCCTTCGTGGTGCTCACCTACACGATGGCCGCGTACCGGCCGCTGCGTCCGGCGGTGGTGGCGGCGGTGGTGCTCTGGGTGCCGGTCGCGCTGGTCACCACGGTCACGCCCTTCGAGACCATGCCGCAGGTCAATCCCGCCTACCTGGTGGCGAACAACCTCCTGATCGGCGTCGTGTCGTTCTCGGTGGGCCGGGCGGTGCACGCCCGGCGGGCCAGCACCCAGGCGTTGCGGGAGCGGGCCCGGATCGCCGAGGCCACCCAGCGCGCCCTGGCCGAGCAGGCGGTCGCCGACGAGCGACGACGCATCGCCCGGGAACTGCACGACGTGGTGGCCCACCATGTCAGCGTGATGGGGGTGCTGGCGACCGGGGTCCGGCGGGTGCTGCGGCGGGACCCGAACGCCGCCGAGGAGGCGATCGGCACCATCGAGGAGACCAGCCGGGCCACCCTGCGGGAGCTGCGCCGGCTCCTCGACGTGCTGCGTACCGAGGCGGAGCCGGCGGCCGACCTGGCCCCGCAGCCGGGGATCGCCGGCATCGAGGCGCTGGCCGAGCAGGTGCGCGAGGCCGGGCTGCCGGTGACGCTGACGGTGCGGGGCGCACCCGCCGCGCTGGCCGAGGGCGAGGCGCTGACCGTGTACCGGATCGTGCAGGAGGCGCTGACGAACGCGCTCAAGCACGCCGGCACGGCCACCGCGCAGGTCCGGGTCAGCTTCGCCGACGACGCGGTGGAGGTCGAGGTCACCGACACCGGTCGGGGACCGATGCCGGACACCGACCGGGTCGGGCACGGACTGGTCGGGATGCGGGAGCGGGTCGCCCTCTACGGTGGTGTCCTGCGCACCGGCGCGCGGCCCGGCGGCGGCTACCGGGTGCACGCGAGGATCCCGGTGGAGACCCTGCTGGACGCCGGGACGTCCGGGTGACGGCTGACGTGGAGGACGACATGACCGAAGCGACGCCGTCGCGCCGACCGATCCGGATCCTGCTCGCCGACGACCAGCCGCTGCTGCGTACCGGCTTCCGGATGGTGCTCGGCGCGGAGACCGACCTGGACATCGTGGCCGAGGCCGGTGACGGCGCCGAGGCGGTGGATCTGTCCCGCCGGCTGCTGCCCGACGTGGTGCTGATGGACATCCGGATGCCCCGGATGGACGGGGTGACCGCGACCCGGGCCATCGTCGACGCGCGGCTGCCGGTCCGGGTGCTGATCCTGACCACCTTCGACCTCGACGAGTACGTGGTGGGCTCGCTGCGGGCGGGGGCGAGCGGATTCCTGGCCAAGGACGTACCGGCCGAGGACCTGGTCACCGCGATCCGCACGGTCGCCGCGGGCGACGCGGTGGTGGCCCCGCGCATCCTGCGTCGGCTGCTGGACCGCTTCGCCGAGTCCCTGCCCGATCCGGCGGCGTCGCCCCCGAAGGGCCTCAGCACGCTGACCGAACGGGAGCGGGAGGTGCTGGTGCAGGTCGCCCGGGGGCTGTCCAACGCCGAGATCGCCCGCGCGCTGTCGGTGAGCGAGACCACCGTCAAGACCCACGTCGGGCACGTGTTGACCAAGCTCGGGCTGCGCGACCGGGTGCAGGCGGTGGTGCTGGCGTACGAGTCGGGCCTGGTCCGGCCCGGGGCGTAACGTCCGCGTTGCATTGGTCACCTACAGTGACCGCCGGTGACGGAAACCGGTTGACCCTCACGTGACGGCACGGTGCACGATGATCCCGTCCGGTCGTGAGGGGGAGGCCGATCGGCGCGGGATCGGGGGCAACCCTGACGGCACTTAGGGGGTACCCGCACCCGGAAATCCGCCTCGTCTCCGCCCGGAGTCGGACGGAACCGCGTCGGGCAGCACAGAAGATGGACTCGTGCCGGACCAGCGGGGGCGGCGCGATTCGACACCGACGGAGAGGTACGAGACGTGACCGCTACGACAGGCCAGTCGGCACCGGCCGCAGCGCGGGCGAGCGATGTGTGGAAGGTGTACGGCAGCGGCGAGGCCCAGGTCGTCGCGCTACGGGGGGTCAGCGCCGATTTCGAGCGTGGCCGGTTCACGGCCATCATGGGCCCGTCCGGGTCCGGCAAGTCGACGCTGATGCACTGCCTCGCGGGGCTGGACACGGTGACCAGGGGCACGGTGCACGTCGGCGACACGACGGTCACCGGTCTCGGTGACGCGGGCCTGACGAAGCTGCGCCGAGACAAGATCGGCTTCATCTTCCAGCAGTTCAACCTGCTGCCCACGTTGACCGCCAAGGAGAACATCCTGCTGCCGTTGTCGATCGCCGGCCGCAAGCCGGACACGGCGTGGTACGACGTCGTGATCGACACGGTCGGTCTGCGGGACCGGCTGGACCACCGGCCGGCACAGCTCTCCGGCGGTCAGCAGCAGCGGGTGGCGTGCGCCCGGGCGCTGGTGGCCCGCCCCGAGGTGATCTTCGCGGACGAGCCGACCGGCAACCTCGACTCGCGGGCCGGGGCGGAGGTGCTCAACTTCCTCCGGAACTCGGTGCGTGAGCACGGCCAGACCATCGTCATGGTGACCCACGACCCGACCGCCGCCGCGTACGCCGACCGGGTGGTGTTCCTCGCCGACGGCCAGATCGTCTCCGAGCTGATCGAGCCCACGGCCGACACGGTGCTGGACACGATGAAGAAGCTGGACACGCCCGCCGAGGTGGCCGGCTGATGTTCCGGGCGACTCTGAAGAGCCTCCTTGCGCGGAAGGTCCGGCTGGTCCTGTCCGGCCTGGCCGTGGTGCTCGGCGTCATGTTCGTCTCCGGTGCCTTCGTGCTCACCGACACGCTCGGCCGCACCTTCGACCAACTCTTCGCCGAGGCGTACGAGGAGGTCGACGTCAGCGTGTCGGCGAAGCCGAAGCTCGCGGTCAACGAGATGGAGGGCGAACAGGTCCAGGCGCCCTTCCCGGCCGACACGGTGGAGACCGTGCGGGCGGTGCCGGGCGTGGCCGACGCCACCGGTGTGGTGGTCTCCGACGGCGCGCGGATGATCGGCGGCGACGGCAAGGTCGTCGCCTCGTTCGGGCCACCGCAGCTCGGTGGCAACTGGGTCGGCGAGAGCGATCTGGTGCAGTTGCGCGAGGGACGCGAGCCCCGGGCCGACGACGAGATCGTGATCAACAAGTCGTTGGCGAACGCGGGCAAGGTCGCCGTCGGCGACCGGGTGGGCGTGCTCACGCTCAGCCCCCGGCAGGACTTCACCATCGTCGGCATCTTCGGTTACAGCGGTGACCGGGACTCCCTCGGCGGCGTCAACGAGGTCATGTTCACCACCCCGACGGCCCAGCGACTGATGCTCGGCGAGCCGGACGTGTTCAACAACATCACGGTCACCGCCTCGTCGGGCGTCTCCGACGACGCGCTGCGCGACAGCGTGGCCGCGGCGCTCGGCGACGACTACGTGGTCAAGACCGGGGAGCAGCTCTCCGCCGACGCCGCCGCCGGGCTGAAGGAGGGACTGACCTTCTTCAACCGGATCCTGCTCGGCTTCGCCGCCGTGGCGCTGCTGGTCGGTACGTTCCTCATCCTGAACACGTTCTCGATCATCGTGGCGCAGCGCACCCGCGAGTTGGCGTTGCTGCGGGCCGTGGGCGCCAGCGGCAAGCAGATCATCGGCTCGGTGGTGCTGGAGGCGATCGCCGTCGGCCTGATCGCCTCGGTGCTCGGCCTGGCGGCCGGCTTCGGTGTCGGCGCGTTGCTGGCGTACGTGTTCAGCTCCATCTCCGGCGGCCTGGAGCTGACCGGGTTGAGCATGCCCGCGTCGGCGGTGATCGGCGCCTTCTCGGTCGGTCTGGTGATCACGGTGCTGGCGGCGTTGTTGCCGGCGCTGCGGGCCGCCCGGATCCCGCCGATCGCGGCGATGCAGGACGTGGCCACCCCGGACCGTCCGCTTACCAAGATCACCGTTGCCGGGGCGCTGGTGACCGCGATCGGTGCCGTCCTGCTCTTCCTCGGGCTGGGTGGTCACGCGGGCGGCAACACCCTGGCCACCATCCTCGGCGGCGTGCTGTTCACGTTCATCGGAGTGGCCCTGCTGACGCCGCTGATCAGCAAGCCGGTGGTATCGGCACTCGGCGCGGTCTTCGCCGGCTGGGTGCCGGGCAAGCTGGGCCGGCTCAACTCGGGTCGCAACCCGCGCCGCACCGCGATCACGGCCGCCGCGCTGATGGTCGGCATCGCCCTGGTCACCGGCATCACGGTGATCCTGGACTCGGCCAAGAGCAGCATCAGCGGTCTGGCCCGGGACAGCATCAAGGCCGAGCTGGTGATCGCCGGGGCGCAGAGCGGTCCCCGTCCGCCCACCTTCGACCCGGCGGTGCTGGAAGAGGCCAAGACGATCCCCGGCGTACGCGTCGCCGACGGTCTCTACGGCGACCTGGCCCTGGTCGGTGACGAGCGCACCTTCGTCGGCGCGGTGACCGAGCCGGCCGCGCTGCGCCAGGTCTACAGCCTCACCGCCGCCTCCGGTGACATCGACCGGATCGACGCGGGGCAGATGCTGGTCAGCGAGGAGACCGCGAAGGCGCGCAACCTGTCGGTCGGGTCGACGACGACGGTGCAGCTGGCCCGGGGCGAGCCGGCCACGTACACCGTGACGGGCATCTTCGAGGACACTCCCCTGTTCACCGGCGTGCAGATGGTGCTGCCGACGGAGGTCGCCCGCAACTTCACCGTGCCGCAGCCGAGCCAGGGCTTCATCCAGCTCGAACCGGGCACGTCGGTCGCCGACGTCCAGCCGCGCATCGAGACGCTGCTGGCGGACAGCCCCGAGGTGTCGGTGGTCGACCTGAACGCCTTCGTGGAGCAGCAGGCCGGTCAGCTCGACACGTTGCTCACGATGATCCAGATCCTGCTGGCGCTGGCCATCGTGATCGCCGTACTCGGCATCATCAACACCCTGGCCCTGTCGGTGCTGGAGCGGACCCGCGAGCTGGGCCTGCTGCGCGCCATCGGCCTGCGGCGTTCGCAGACCATGGGCATGATCACCGTCGAGGCGGTGGTGATCTCGGTCTTCGGCGCGCTGCTCGGGGTGGTGGTCGGCGCCGGTCTCGGTGCCGCGGTGGTCGAGGCGCTGCGCAGCGAGGGGATCAACAAGCTGGTGCTGCCCTGGGGCCAGATGGGACTCTTCCTCGGTCTGGCCGCGATCATCGGCGTGATCGCCGCCGTGCTGCCGGCGATCCGGGCCGCCCGGATCAACGTCCTGGGTGCGATCGCCCACGACTGAGCACGACGACCGGGCCCCGGCACCACATGGTGCCGGGGCCCGGTCGCTCGTCCGTGGTCCGGGGCGTCAGGCCCGCGACGGTCCTTGCGGCGCCCGCCTCAGCAGCGCGGCGAGCAGGTCCAGGTCCGCAGCGACCAGGCTCTCCAGTTGGTGTACGCCGTCGCGAGGGCTCAGGGGCACCTCCGCCGGCACGGCCAGGACCGCCGCCCCGGCGGCGACCGCGCTGGCCACTCCGGTCGCCGAGTCCTCGATCGCCACACACTCGTCGATCGGTACGCCGAGCAGCCGCGCCGCCGTCAGGTACGGCTCCGGATGCGGCTTGGTGGAGTCGACCTCGTCACCGCAGACCACCACGTCGAAGCTATCCCGGCCGAGGGTGTCCAGGGCGATCTCGACCAGGGCCCGGCCACTGGAGGTGACCAGCGCGGTCGGGATCCGGGCCTCCCGGACGGCCCCGAGCAGCGCCAGCGCGCCGGGGCGCCACTGCAGGCCGGTGCGGAACAGCTCCAGGATGCGGGCGTTGATCCACTCGGCGCTCACCTGCGGATCCCGGTGCGGCTGGCGCAGGTCGTCGTGCAGGATACGCATCGAGTCGGCCATCCCGGTGCCGACGATCGCGCGACGGGCGTCGGCGGAGAGGGTGCCTCCGTAGCTCTCCGCGAGCTCCTGCAGGGCGACGTCCCACAACCGCTCGCTGTCGACCAGCGTGCCGTCCATGTCGAAGAGCACTGCGGCCGGTCGGGCGCTACTCACCGGATCCTCCTCGGGTCGGGTACCCGGTCGATCCTTCCAGCCCGCCGGAGCCGTCTGCCGCGCGCCATCCGGCACGGTGACCTTCGTCAACCGATGTCGCAGGCGGCCAGAGAGCGTTCGTACCCCCGGAAGAACATCTCGGAGCGCTGCTCCGGGGTGCCGTGCGACCCCTCGGCGAACCACGGCTGGCCGGGATCGTCGCCGACGGCCAGCAGGCCCTCGGTGAACTCGTCGAGGTCACCCTCGTCGAGAGTCAGCGTGCCGGCGCGTACCGAGTCGCCGAGGTACGCCCCGGCCATGCAGTCGGCCTGCAACTCCTGCTGGATGGTGAAGGTGTAGCGGATGCCGAGGCGGGTCTGGACGCCGTGCGCGTACTCGTGCCCGAGAAGGTAGAACACGAACGCGTCGCCGATCTGCCGGAACGCCCGGAACGACCAGTTGACGTCGTAGGCGATGTAGTCGCTGACGGTGCAGTAGACCGCGTTGTTGCGGGGCACCTCCTGCCCGCCGCACGAGATCTCGCCGTCCCGCTCGTACGGGATGATGCGCCGGATCGGCTGGAACGAGCGGCCGGAGGCGCGGAAGTACTCGGCCCAGTACCGTTCCGCCAGGCGCGTGGCGTCGGCCATGTCCCGCTCGAACTCCTCGACGGTGTCGGTGCCGTCGGCGCGCGTCACCTCGGTGCTCGGCGACGCCGGGGCCGGTGGCTCGGCGGGCCCGGGCGGCGCGCCCACCGGCTCCACCATGCACGCGGTGGCCGCCACCAGCGCCACCGCCAGACCGGCGAGCCTCCCCCGGCTACGCTGCCCCGCACCTACCCGCACCCTGTGCCTCCCGCCTCGACGCCGGACCAGTACCCCGACGGTAGGACCGTCACGCCCGTCACCGTCTGGTACGCCGTACCGGCCGGTCCGGTTCACCGGCACACCGTCCAGATGCTTCGGTGCCGGGCGCGGCGAGACCCTCGGGACCGGCCGGCGTGGCCGCGTGGCCGCAGGGGCCGGCCGGCGTGGCCTCAGGGCCGGCGGCGTGGCCTCAGGACTGGCG
>NZ_SISL01000234.1:0-9291 GCF_004307965.1 Verrucosispora sp. SN26_14.1
GAGTCGCCGCCCCCGCGAGGACCGGGGCCGGCGACTCTTCCTCGTCGGCATGCTCGCGCCGATGACCGTGCTGCTGCTCGCGTTCACGCTCTACCCGTTCGTGTCGGTGCTGGTCGGGTCGTTGCGTCGCAACGACCTGACCCGCCCGGACGAGCAGGGGTTCGCCGGCCTGGCCAACTTCGCCGACGCGCTCTCCGAGCCCGGTCTGCTGCGCGCGGTGCTGCTCACCGTCGGCATGGTGGTGGTCGCCGTGGTCGCCGAGTTCGCCCTGGGTACGCTCGCGGCCTCGCTGCTCTGGCGGCCACTGCGCGGCAGCCGGCTCTACCTGGCCCTGCTGGTGCTGCCCTTCGGCGCCACGCCGGTGGCGGCGTACCTCTCCTGGCGGTTGATGCTCAACCCGGACGGCGGGCAGATCAACGCCACCCTGGGCGCGCTCGGCCTGCCGACTCCGGGCTGGACGTCCGAGCCGATGCTGGCCGTGGTGGCCCTCGTGGTGGTCGACATCTGGCAGTGGGCGCCGTTCATCACGCTGGTCATGCTCGCCGGGCTCAAGTCGCTGCCGGACGAGACCTTCGAGGCGGGCGCCCTGGACGGCGCGAACGCCGTGCAGCGGCTGGTCCGCATCGCGTTGCCGATGCTCAAGCCGCTGGTGGCCTTCGTCGTGACGATCCGCGCGATCGACGCGATTCGCACCTTCGACTCGATCTGGATCATCACCGGGGGAGGACCGGGCGCGGCGACCGAGACGCTCGTCGTCCGCATCTACCGGACCGCCTTCAACGACCTGCACATCGGCGAGGCGTCCGCGCTCGGCCTGCTGCTGCTCGTCGTCCTCTTCATCCTCGGCAAGCGGTTCGCCGCGCCCGCGCTGCAACGGTTGGAGCACTAGTGCACGAGACGCGCAAAGGCCGGGTCCTGCGGACCGTGGCGATCTGGGGCCTCATCCTCTGGTCGGTCCTGCCGTTCGCCTTCATGCTCCGCGTCGGCTTCGCCGCCCCCAGCGACATCCGTGGTGGGTCGCCGGACTGGCTGGCCCCGCTCTACATGTTCAACGTCGTCGACCTGTTCGGCGACGCGGACTTCATGTCGGCGATCGGCCGCTCGGTCCTGGTCGCCGTGGTGTCCTCGGCGATCGCCATCGCCGCCGCCACCCCGGCCGCGTACGCCTGCGCCCGGATGAAGTTCCGGGGCCGCGCCGACTTCGAGTTCTGGGTGCTGTCCACCCGGATGCTCCCCGCCGTCGTCGTGGTCATCCCGTACTTCGTGCTGTTCCGCCAGCTCGGCGGCATCGACACGGTCTGGGCGCTGACCGTGATGCACACGGTGGTCAACCTCGCGGTGACGTTCTTCCTGCTGCGCAGCTTCTTCGCCGACCTGCCGGCCGCGGTCTTCGAGGCCGCCGACCTGGACGGCTGCTCGGAGACCCGCAAGTTCGTCAGCGTGGCGTGGCCGATGGTGCGCAACGGCGTCGCCGCGGCGGCGGTGTTGAACTTCATCTTCTCCTGGAACGAGTTCGTCTTCGCGTTGACCCTGGCCAGCGGCGAGGCGAAGACCGTCTCGGTGGCGATGCTCGGGTTCATGCAGTTCCAGTCGGTGGCGATCGGCCCGATGATGGCCGCCGGCACGCTGGCTGTGCTGCCCGTCGCCATCGTGCTCTTCCTGTCGCAGAAGCAGCTCGTCACCGGCATGAGCTTCGGGGCGGTCAAGGGATGACCGACGTCGTGTGTGTGGTCGACGCCGGCACGACCGGGATCCGTTGCGCCCTGGTCGACGAGCGGGGCGAGGTGCACGGCCAACACAGCCGGGAGTTGGCCGTCGACCACCCGCAGCCGGGCCGGGCGGAACAGTCCCTGCCGGCGATGTGGGAGGTGACCGTCGGGGAGCTGCGTGCCATGCGGGCCGTGGCCGCACAGGCCGGGCACCGGGTGGTCGCGCTGACCCTGTCCACCCAGCGGGCCTCCGTCGCCGGACTCGACGCCGACCTGCGCCCGGTCACCCCGCTGGTGCTCTGGATGGACCAGCGGGGCGCGAGCGAGCTGGACGCCCTGCGGGCGGCCGTCGACCCGGACACCTACAGCCGGGTGTCGGGGATGCCGCTGAGCACCATGCCGGCCCTGGCCACCCTCGTCTGGCTGCGGACCCACGCCCCCGAGGCGTACGCCGCGTCGTCCTCCTTCGTCGGTGTCCAGGAATGGCTGCTGGCGCGGTTGACCGGCGGCCGACCGCAGGTCGACCGCAGTTGCGCCTCCTGGTACGGCCTGCTGGACCTGCACGCCGGGCAGTGGAGCGACGACCTGCTCACGGCGTTCGACCTCGACGGTGCCCGCCTGCCCGAGCTGCGCGCGGCCACCGACGTCGCCGGTGCCCTGCGCGACGAGGTGGCCGACGCCACCGGCCTGCCGCGCGGGCTGCCCGTGTACGTGGGCGGCGGCGACCAGCAGTGCTCGGCGGCCGGTGGCGGCGGGGTCCGTCCCGGCGCCGCCACCGTCAACCTCGGCACCTCGGCGACGATGGTCTTCCCGGCCGCCGTCGGTGACGTCGTCGACCCCGCCGGGTTCGTCCGCGCCGCCCACGTCGTCGAGAACTGCGTCTCGGTCGAGGGCACCATCCCGGCCTGCGGGTCGGCACTGCGCTGGCTGCGGACTCTGCTGCGCTACGGCGACGACGACACGGCGTACGAGCGGATGTCGGCCGACGCCCGGCAGGTCGAACCCGGCGCACGCGGTCTGCTCTTCGCGCCCACCATGGCCGGCGTCGGCACCCCGCACTGGACGGCGGCCGGCGGCCGGATCGACGGCCTCGACTTCACCCACGGACCGGGCGCCCTGGTCCGGGCCACCATGGAGGGAATCGCCCTCCAGGTCCGCGACGTGCTGCGGCACCTGCCGACGGACCTGGCCGGACCGACGTTGACCGCGATCGGCGGCGGTGCCCGCTCGGAGGTCTTCGGCCAGATCTTGGCCGACGTCACCGGCCGCGCCATCGAGGTCCCGGCCGGCGATCCGCAGGCCGCACCGCTGCGCGGCGCCGCCCTCTCCGCCTGGGTGGGCCTCGGCCGGTACCCGGATCTGGCGCACGCCGCCGGTTCCCCCGCCGCCGCCCGCCGCCACCTGCCCGATCCCACCACCGTCCCTGTCTACGACGCCCTGTACAGCCGGTACCTCGACGTGACGGACCTGGCTGCGGCGTGACACGCACCATTCGAGGAGAACGCGAGATGGAAGCCCACCCCACGGAAGAACCGTCGATGCGGGCGCTGATGCTGACCGGTGACCGCACCTCGGTCGTACGCCGGGTGCCGCGCCCGGTGCCGGCCCCCGACGAGGTACTGGTACGCGTGACGTCGTCGGCGGTCTGCGGCAGCGACCTGCCGCACTACCGCAAGCCGGCGGCCGAACTCGACAACCGCCTGCACACCGTGCCCGGCCACGAGGCGGTGGGCGTGATCGCCGCAGCCGCCGCCTCCGGCGCCGGACCGGCCGAGGGCACCCGGGTCATCGTCTACCAGCACTCGGGCTGCGACGAGTGCGTCTTCTGTCACAGCGGCGAGCCGATGTTCTGCGCCGACCGGCGGACGCTCGGCAACCACCGGGGCGGCGCCGACGCGGAGTACGTCACCGCTCCGACGACCGGCGTCCTGCCGGTACCCGACGACGTCAGCGACGGACTGGCGACGCTGATCGCCTGCAACTTCGGCACCGCGTACTCGGCGGTCCGCAAGTCCGGGGTCGGCGTCGGCGACCGGGTCGCCGTCTTCGGCCTCGGGCCGGTCGGTTGCAGCGTGGTGGCCCTCGCGGTGGCCGCCGGTGCCGAGGTCTACGCGGTCGACCCCATCGAGGGGCGGCGGGACCTGGCCAAGACGCTGGGGGCGGTGGTCGTCGACCCGCTCGGACAGGACCCCGTCGCGACCGTCGCGGCGGTCACCGAGGGCCGTGGACCGGAGATCGTCTTCGAGTGCTCCGCGAACCCGACCGCGCAGGCGCAGGTGATGAAGCTGGCCCGGCCGCACGGCACGGTGGTGCTGCTGGGCGCGAACAACAGCATGGAGATCGACCCCGGCGTGGACGTCATCCGCAAGGAACTGCGGGTGCTCGGTAGCTGGGTCTTCACCCAGCCGGAGTTCCCGGCCGTGCTCCGGGCCGCCCGTGGCCTTCCCGCGCTGGCGCACCTGCTCGCCCCGCCCTTCCCCGCCGACCAGGCGGCCGAGGCGCTGGCCGCGGCCGACGCCGGCCACGTCGGGAAGGTGTTGATCGACTGGTCGTGACCCGACCGAGCGGTGTGCCGCTCCCGTTCACCCGGTCCTTGACCATCCCCAGATCCGCCACTACGGCGGCCGAGGCGCGCGACGCCGGCCGCCGGGTGCCGCACGTCCGCACAAAGGAGATCCCCGCCATGACGTCCGCCACGACGGCCCTGCCGGCCGACCTGACCCCGGCCGCCCTCGCGCCGTACATCCAGCACACCCTGATCGAGGTGGGCACCACCCGGGAACGCATGATCACGCACGCCGAGGAGGCGCTCACCCACGGCTTCAACGCGGCGATGGTGCCGGGTTCCTGGGTGTCTGTCGTCGCCGAGGTGCTGCGCGGCACCGACGTGCAGGTGGCCTCCGCCCTGGACTTCCCGACCGTCGGCGTGACCACCAGCGCCGGCAAGGCGTTCGAGGCGGAGAGCCTGGTGCGCGCCGGTGCCGCACAGATCGACATCGGGGTGCAGATCGGCTGGCTCAAGAGCGGCATGTACGACGAGTTCCGCGAGGACATCGCCGGTGTCGTCCGCGCCTCCGGTGTGCCGGTCAAGGTGATGCTGGAACTGCCGCTGCTGACCGCGGCCGAGCGGGAGACCGCCATCGAACTCTCCATCGAGGCGGGTGCGGCGTACCTGAAGAACGCCAGCAGCGGCGCCGTCGAGGTCGCCAACCCGGAGAGCATCGGCTACCTGGTGTCCCGGGCCGCCGGCCGGAGCCGGGTCAAGGCGTCCGGCAGCATCAAGTCCTACCCGCAGGCCGTCGGGCTGCTGCGGGCCGGGGCCGAACTGCTCGGCACCAGCGCCGGCATCGCGATCGTCACCGACACCGCCACCGCCACGACGGTCAGCTACTGACCCGGTGGTGACGACGTGACCGCCCGGACGCGGGTCGGCGAGAGGCACCCTCGCGCCCGCGTCCGGGCCACGTCGCCCGTCGGCCCGGTCACGCCTCGCCGGCCGGATCCCGGCGCCGCAGCAGGTACGTGTCCATGATCCAGCCCTTGCGGCGGCGGGCCTCCCGGCGGGTCTCCACGATCCGCTCCGCCACCTCCGACAGCCGTCCGGCGACCAGGATCTCGTCGGCGGTGCCCAGGTAGGCGCCCCAGAAGATGTCGAAGTCCTCGTCCAGGTAGTGGGTGAAGGAACAGTTCGCGTCCAGCATCACCACGATGTCGTCGACGTCCGAGGGCAGTTGCTCGGCCAACCGGCGGCCGGTGGTCACCAGGAACGCCCGGCCCACCCGGTTGAGCCCGATGCGGTGCCGCGCGGCGAGCGTCGCCACGCTGCTGACGCCCGGGATCACGGTGTGCTCCACCGCGATCCGGCCGCGCGCCCGGATCTCCTCCACCACCGCCAGGGTGCTGTCGTAGAGCGCCGGATCGCCCCAGACCAGGAACGCGCCGCAGCCCCCGTCGGGCAGGTGCGCGGCGATGGCCTCCTCCAGCAGGTCGGCGCGGTCCCGTCGCCACTGGTCCACCGCCGAGACGTACCCGGCGGCGGTCCTGTCCCGGTCCGGGTCGCGTACCTCGACCACCCGATGCTCCGGCCGGGCGAAACGAGCCAGCAGCTCCTGCCGCAACGCGATCAGGTCGTGCTTCTCGGCACCCTTGTCCAGCAGGAAGAACACGTCGGCCCGGCGCATCGCCTCGGCTCCGGCGAGGGTGAGCTGACCCGGGTCGCCGGCCCCGATGCCGATCACCAGGATCGTCCGCGCGGCGCTCATGCCGTCGGCCCGTGCGGACGCTTGGCGCTACGGTCCCGGCCGGGGGAGTAGAGGTAACTGTCCGGAAAGGAGTCGGCGGCCAACGCGGCCCCGACGATGATCACCGCGGTCCGGCGGATGCCGTGCGCCTCCACCTGATCGGCGATGTCGGCCAGGGTGCCGCGCAGCACGATCTCGTCGGGACGGCTGGCGTTGGCGACCACGGCCACCGGACAGTCCGACCCGTAGTGCCCGACCAGCTCTCCGGCGATCTGCCGGGTCCGCGCCACCGCCAGGTGCAGGACCAGCGTGGCGCGGCTGCGGCCCAGCTCGGCCAGGGTCTCCCCGGGCGGCATCGGCGTCGACCGGGCCTGGGTACGGGTGAGGATCACCGTCTGCCCGACGGTCGGCACGGTCAGCTCCCGGCGCAACGTGGCCGCCGCCGCCGCGTACGACGGCACGCCCGGCACGATCTCGTACGGCACCCCGGCCGCGTCCAGCCTCCGGGTCTGCTCGGCGACGGCGCTGAACACGGCCGGGTCGCCGGAGCAGAGGCGGGCGACGTCGTGACCGTCGCGGTGCGCCTCGACCATCGCCGCCACGATCTCGTCCAACGTCAGCTCGGCGGTGTCCACCAGCCGGGCGTCCGGCGGGCAGGTGGCGAGCAGGTCGGCGGGGACCAGGCTGCCCGCGTACAGGCAGACCTGGGCGCGGGCCAGGACGCGTTGCCCGCGTACGGTGATCAGGTCGGCGGCGCCCGGTCCGGCGCCGATGAAGTGCACTGTCATGGCTTGCTCACCGCCCACTGCACCAGCGCGCGGGCCGGTTTCCACCCGGTGAAACCGCCCAGCGGCGTGGCGCGTTCGATCGACAACCGGGTCAGGTCCCCACCGTGCCGGGCCAGTTGGTCGGTGAGTTCGCGCTCGCCTTCGAGGGTGACCGCGTGGGCGACGAGCCGCCCGCCGGGACGCAGCGCGTCCCAGGCCGCGTCGAACACCCCCGGTGCGGTCAGCCCGCCGCCGACGAAGACCGCGTCGGGCGCGGGCAGGTCCGCGAGGGCCTGCGGCGCCCGGCCCCGGACCACCCGCAACCGGGGTACGCCGAGATTCCGGGCGTTGGCGACGATCCGGTCGGCGCGGTCGTCACGGCCCTCCACCGCCACCGCCGACGTGGAGGGATCGCTGCGCAGCCACTCGACCGCCACACTGCCGCTGCCGGCCCCGACGTCCCAGAGCAGGTCGTCGCCGGTGGGTGCGAGCCGGGACAGGGCCAACGCGCGGGCCTCCCGCTTGGTCAGGGCGCCGTCGTGCGCGAAGGCGTCGTCCGGCAGACCGGGCACGGTGGAGAGCACCCGCGTTCCGGCTACGGCGACGACCCGTACCGCGACCACGTTCAGCGGATCGCCGGGTGGGGCGGCCCAACCCTCGGCCCGGCCGTCGACCCGTTGCTCCGTGTCGGCGTCGAGCGCGCCCAGGACCGTCAGTTCGCTGTCGCCGTACCCGGCGTCGGTCAGCAGCCGGGCCAGCGCGGCGGGGGTGGCGGCATCGGTGCTGAGCACCAGCAGCAGTCGGCCCGGGGCGAGGTCGCGGCGGACCTCGTCCAGGTCACGGCCGACCGCGCTGCGGACGGTGACCCGCTCCACCGGCCAGCCCATCCGCGCGCACGCCAGCGTGATCGAGGAGGGATGGCCGACCACGCGCACCCGGTCGGCGCCGAGGAGCCGGACCAGGTGCGTGCCGATACCGAACCACATCGGGTCGCCGCTGGCCAGTACGCAGATCCGCCGGTCGGCGTGCGTCGCGAGCAGGTCGGGCAGGGCCGGCAGCAACGGCGTCGGCCAGGCGACCCGCTGCGCCGGTACGCTCTCCGGCAGCAGGTCCAGGTGCCGCCGGCCGCCCAGCACGACCTCTGCCTGCCGCACCGCGTCGCGTCCGCGCTCGCCGAGCCCCGCCCAGCCGTCCGCGCCGACGCCGACCACGGCGACCGGGGATGTCATGGACCTCACGCGGCGCAACGGTAGTCCAGCAATCCGCGACCCTGCCGCCCCGGGGGGTCGGTGTGACATCATCGGCGACGACGGCGCGGTGGGGAACACCGGTGAGCCGGCCCGAACGGGGTCGGCGAATCCGGGGCGGTCCCGCCACTGTGACCGGTCCGGCCCCGCGCCGGCCACCGGAAGCCAGACACTCGCTGCGTCGTGCCACGTCGGCCGCTGCGTCGGCGTGGTCGGTGACCGGCCGTGGGCGAGGACCCACGCGAGGTGAAAGGTGTGGCCGTGCGGTCGTACCCCTTCTCTGCCGTCGTCGGCATGGACGACATGGCGTTGGCGCTGAACCTGTGCGCGGTCTCCCCGGCGATCGGCGGTGTGCTGGTCCGAGGCGAGAAGGGCACCGCGAAGTCGACCGCCGTGCGGGCCCTGACCGCGTTCCTGCCCCCGGTCGACGTGGTGACCGACTGCCGCTTCTCCTGCGACCCGGCGGCACCCGACCCGGACTGTCCGGACGGGCCGCACCCGGCCGACCCACCGGCCCGTACGCGTCCGGCCCGGTTGGTGGAACTGCCGGTCGGTGCCGGTGAGGACCGCCTCCTCGGCGCGCTGCACCTGGAACGGGCACTGCGCGAGGGCGTCACCGCGTACGACCCGGGCCTGCTGGCCGCCGCCCACCGTGGCCTGCTCTATGTCGACGAGGTCAACCTGCTGCACGACCACCTGGTGGACGTGCTGCTCGACGCGGCGGCGATGGGGCGCGCCACCGTGGAGCGCGACGGCGTCTCGGTCACCCACGCGGCCCGGTTCGTGCTGGTGGGCACCATGAATCCCGAGGAGGGGGAACTGCGCCCGCAGCTGCTGGACCGCTTCGGTCTGACCGTCGAGGTCGCCGCCAGCCGGGACCCGCAGGTGCGGGCCGAGGTGATGCGCCGACGGCTCGCGTACGAGGCCGACCCGGACGGTTTCGCCGCCCGCTACGCCGACGCCGACGCGGCGCTGGGCGCACAGGGCGCCCGCGCCCGGACCCTGCTGCCGACGGTCCGTCTCGACGACGCGACGGTGACCCGCATCGCCGCCCTCTGCGCCGCCGCCGAGGTCGACGGGATGCGCGCCGACCTGGTCATCGCGCGGACCGCCATCGCCCACGCGGCGTGGTGCGGGCGCACCGAGGTGAGCGTCGGTGACGTCCGGGTCGCCGCCCGGCTGGCCCTGCCGCACCGCCGCCGCCGCAACCCCTTCGACCCGCCGCAGCAGGACGCCGCCGACCTCGACCGGGCGCTGCACGACGCCGGGCTGGACGAGCCCGGGCCGCCCGAGGAGGAGCCGGATCCGCCCACGGACGGCCCCCCGG
>NZ_SISL01000235.1:0-9261 GCF_004307965.1 Verrucosispora sp. SN26_14.1
CGCCCGGCCTGGTCGCGCCGCGCCGCATGGGCGCTGTGCGGGGCGTCGCTGCAACTGGCCGCCGTCGCGGTGGGTCTGGCGGTGCTCAACGGCGGCTCGGTGGGCGACATGTCACACCTGCTGCTGGTGACCTCGTGCGCGATCGTCGGCGCGGCGATCGCCGCCCACCGTCCGGACAACCCGATCGGTTGGCTGGCCCTGACCAGCGGGTTCTGCTTCTCGCTCCAGGAGGCGTGCGGCCAGTACGCCGCGTACGGGCTGGTGGTGGCACCCGGTCGGGTGCCGTTCGCCGAGGTGCTGGCCTGGCCCCAGAACTGGCTCTGGGTGCCCGGCAACGCGGCCGTGGCGCTGATCCCGGTGTTCTTCCCCGACGGCCGGTTGCTGTCGCCCCGATGGCGGCCGGCGGTCTGGGTGGTGGTGCTCCTCGGCGTCGCCGCCATGGTCGCCGGGGCGCTGCGACCCGGCGCCAACGAACAGGTCAGCCCGGTCGGCGCGGTCAACCCGCTCGGCGTACCGGGTTGGCAACCCGTCGCCGACTCGACCGCTGCCGTGGCAACCCTGGCCAGCGCGATCATCTACGTGGCCGCCGGCTGCGCCGTGGTGTGGCAGGCCCGCCAGGCCCAGGGCGTCCGCCGACAGCAGGTCAAGTGGCTCGGGTACGCGGTCGCGCTCGCGGTCGGTGTGGTGGTCGCCCGGCTCGTCGCCGGCCTGACCGACGCGCACCCGACCATCTGGCCGCACGGCAACCTGCTCTGGGACCTGGCCGGTGGTCTCAGCGGCGCGCTGATCATGGTGGCCATCGGCATCGCCGTCCTGCGACACCGGCTCTTCGACATCGACCTGCTGATCAGCAGGACCGCCGTGTTCGTCGCCCTGTCGGTGGCGGTCGGCGGCGCGTACGTGCTGGTCGTCGGTCTGCTCGGGGCCGGCTTCGACGCCTCCGCGAGCCTGCCGGTCTCGTTCGTCGCGGCGGCGGTGGCGGCGCTGATCCTGGCGCCGCTGCGCGGCTGGCTGCAACGCCGCGTCAACCTTCTCGTGTACGGCGAACGTGACGACCCGTACGCGGTGCTGGCCCGGCTGGGGCAGCGGCTGGAGCAGACCCAGGACGCCGCCGCCGTCCTCGCCACCAGCACGGCGACGGTCCGCGAGGCGCTCCAGCTCTCCTACGTGGAGATCGAGACGGTCGACGGCCGGTCGTACCGGCTGGGTGTCCCGCCACCGGACCCGGTGCGGCTTCCGCTGGCCGCCCACGACACCGTCGGTCACCTGCTGCTCGGCCCCCGGATCGGGGAGACCACGCTCGGTGCCTGGGAACTGCGGCTGCTGCGCGACCTGGCCCGGCACATCGGGGTGGCGGTGCAGGCGGTCGGTGCCCTGGACCGGGCCCAGTCGCTCGCCGCCGACCTGCAACGCTCCCGCGAGCAGTTGGTGCTGGCACGCGAGGAGGAACGGCGGCGGCTGCGTCGCGACCTGCACGACGGCCTCGGGCCGACGCTGGCCGGGTTGACCATGCGCGCCGAGGCGGCCCAGGAACTCGGACCGGGTCCGCCGACCCAGCGGCTGCTGGAGGAGATCGTGGTGGACGCCCAGACCGCCGTCGCCGACGTCCGGCGGCTGGTCAACGGTCTGCGACCACCGGCGCTGGACACCATGGACGTGATCGGGGCACTGCGGTCGCACATCGCCGGCTGGCCGGACGACGGGCCCCGGGTGGTCTTCGACGCCCCACCGGTGCTGCCGGAGCTCTCCGCGGCGGCCGAGGTGGCCGCCTACCGCATCGCCATGGAGGCCCTCACCAACGCCCGGCGGCACGCCCGCGCCACCCAGGTGCGGGTGCGGCTGCGGGTCTCCGGCGGGCGGCTGTGTCTGGAGATCCGCGACGACGGCCGGGGCCGCCGACCCGACCGGCCGGACGGCGTGGGCATGCACACGATGCGGGAACGGGCCGAGGAACTCGGCGGCTCCTGCGTCGTCACCTCGACACCGGGCGCCGGCACGCTGGTGACCGCCACCCTGCTCACCGGTATGAAGGAGACCGATGGACCAGATCCGGACCCTGCTGGTTGACGACCACGCGCCGTTCCGGGCCGGCTTGCGCGCGCTGCTCGCCACCAGCCCCGACATCGAGGTGTGCGGCGAGGCGGCCAGCGGCGAGGAGGCGCTGGCCGTACTCGCCCGGGTGCAACCCGACGTGGTGCTGCTCGACCTGACCATGCCGGGGATGGGCGGCATCGCGGCCACCGAGCGGATGGTCCGGATGAGCCCGCACGTGCGGGTGCTGATCCTGTCCATGGCCGACGACGACGACTCGGTCTTCGCCGCGCTGCGCGCGGGTGCCCGGGGGTACGTGCTCAAGGGCGCCCGCCGACTGGAGATCATCCGGTCGGTGCGGGTGGTCGCCGACGGCGAGGCGATCTTCGGACCGGCCATCGCCACCCGGCTGATGGGCTACTTCGCCGGGCTGGACCGGGCCGAACCGGCGTTCCCCGAACTCACCGCACGCGAGCGGGAGATCCTCACGCTCATCGCCGCGCACCTGACCAATCCGCAGATCGCGACCCGGCTGGGGTTGAGCACGAAGACGGTCCGCAACCACGTCTCCAACATCTTCGCCAAACTCCAGGTCGCCGACCGCGCCCAGGCCATCAGCGTGGCCCGCCGCCAGGGCCTCTGAGCCGGGGCGGCGCGTTGGTGTGGCGGGTCAGCGGGACGGTGCGCCGGGCGGGCGGGACGGTAGGGCGGCGAGCCAGTGCTCCAGCGCCTGCGGGGTGTCGAACAACAGCACCGGCGGCCCGGCCCGATCCTGCTGCCAGGCGCGCATCCGCGCGCGTTCGCGGGCGTACCCGGTGAGGTGCCAGACCAGGACGGACTCCGAGGAGAGCACGCTGCCCAGCGACTCGCGGTTGCCGTTGCAGATCTCCTCCCGGGTCCGCAGCCGGTCCAGGGTGCGGCGCAGCAGCCACCGGAAGGAGAGCCAACGCGGATAGTCCAGGCCGATCACCAGGTCGGCCCGGGCCAACGGCACGTCCCGCCAGCCGTGGTACGCCCCGTCGAGGATCCACCGCTCCTTGCGGCAGATCGCCTCGATCCGGCTGCGCTGCACCGCGACCGGCACCTCCACCCAGCCCGGTTCCCAGAGCAGGTCGTCGACCGGGTGCCAGGGCAGCCCGAGCCGGTGGGCCAAGTGCTGCGCGAGGGTGGACTTGCCGGAGCCGTGCACCCCGTACACCAGGATGCGAGTCGGGCTGTTCATCGCGCGGCAGCCTACCGAGTGATCTTCGCGCGGTCGACCGGGCCCAGATCGTGGTACGGATCCGCCCCTGGAGGGGCGCTTTCGCACCACGATCCTGGTCGACCCGAGATCCGCCGGGCGGCCGGTTCACCCGGCCCGGCCGCCCGGTCGGACTCAACGCCGGTTGGCGAGGTCGCCGCAGTCCGACTCGTCGGGCAGCAGCGGCCGCAGGGTGACCCGCCACTGTTTGCCGTCGGAGGTCCACGGCGTCGCCATGTTGGCGCTCGCCGCCGCACCGAGCAGCGTGCGCACCTCGTCACCGGTGACCGTCACACAGCCCAACCCGAGGTCCTTGCTGAGGGCGGCACCGGGCAGTGCCGGCCCCGGCCAGGCCACCTCGGGCTGCTCGCCGGCCTCGCTGTCGGCGACCCACGGCTCGGCAACGGCCGCGACGGCGGTCGGCGCGTACGCGGTGGTGTCCTCCAGGGTGTCGCCGAGCGGGCCCGACGGGTCGGTCAGCGACTCGGCGAAGGCGCGCAGCTTGTCCCGGGCCGACTGCTGCTCGGCGCTCAGGCCGCTGTCGGTGCCGGTGGCCTCGCCGAGCGCGTAGACCTCGGACTCCTCGACGCCCTTGTCACCCAGGAGGGTGAACCGGGTCGAGGCGGCGTCCGCGACCGGCGGGGTCCCGAGGTCGGAGACTCCCCCGACGCCCGCCGCCCGGGCCTGCGCCACCAGCTTCTCGACCTCGTCGGCGCTGATCGTGCGGACCTGGAGGTTGGGCAGGGCCGGGCCGGGATACTGCAACGTCGTCGGCCCCTCGGTGATCACCCGCCCGTCGCCGTAGACGCTGATCGCGGGCAGGCGGGTGGCCAGCATGGCCGGCGTGACGAACCCGCCGACGTAGTCCATCCGGAACACCACGGAGTCCGCCGAGTAGGAGCGCTCGGGAGAACCGGCGTCGCCCGCGCCGCCGGCCCCCTGCTGGCCGCAGGCCGCCGAGGTCAGCAACAGCAGGGGAAGGACCGCCAGCCGCCCGCTTCGATGAATCTTCATGCCGATCGGACGTATCCGGAGCCCGATCGGTTTCTTCCGCCGTCATCTTTCGCGCGCGTCGGGCGTGGATGTAAGGAGGGGACCCCTTTACCTCACCAGACGTTAGTAGGGGTCCCTTCCTTACATCTCGTCCTCGGCTGTCAGCGCATCAGGTCTGGGCCGGTTCGGCGGTGATCGGCGACACCTCTGGCCGGGTGCGGCGCAGTCCTCGGGTGAGTAGCAGCGTCGTCGCCAGAGACAGGGCGGCCAGCACGGCCACCGCCCGATGAGTCGGCATCACGTCGGCGACCGCGCCGGCCAGCGCCGCGCAGACCGCCTGCCCGGTCAGCATGCCGTTCTGTTGCAGGCCGAGCACCTGGCCACGGGCCTGTGGCGGGGAGTGGGCAAGCAGCCGCTCCTGCAACGGCAGCGAGGCCGCGAAACCGACCGAGGCGACCATGGCGACGAGCACCGCGAGCGGCAGCTCCGGACGGACCAGGAAGGCGAGGTACGGCAACGGCAACAACAGTCGCAGCGACAGCACCCAACGCTGGCGCGTAGCCGGCCCGAGGAAGCGACCCACCAGGACGTCACCGGTGAGCATGCCGAGGGCGCCGGCGGCGAAGAGGAAACCGGCGCGGTCACCGGCGTACGGCAGGAACAGCGCCTCACAGCCGACGACCAGGCCGCTGGGCACCCACAGGTTGAGGTAGAGCGAGCGGCGTCCCGGATCGGCCCACAGTTCCCGGTTGATCCGCATGGTCCGGGCCGTCGAGGTCGACGCGTCCGCCCGGGCCGGTCGCTCCCGCAGCCCGAACCAGGTCACCGCCACCGCCACCGCCCGCAGCACGGTGGCGACCAGGAACACCTGGTACGGACTCAGCCAGACCAGCAGCACGCCACCCGCCCCGAAACCGGCGATCTGCATGACGCCGACGCTCACGTTCAGCGTGGACCGGCCGAGCACGTACGCGCCGGGCGGCAGGATGTCGTTGAGCAGCGCCCAGCGGGCGCCGCCGGTGACCGACCCGACGTACGCAACCGTCAGGATCAGGGCGAACCTGGCCCACAACGGCAGCCCCGGCAGCGCCTGGAGAGCCGCCCCGGCAAGCGCGACGAGCGCGGCGATGGTCAGCGCCCGGCGCGGCGGCAGGCTGTCCGCGGCGGAGAGCAGGGTCAGGCTGCCGAGCACGCTGGCCAGCGGCGCGCCGAACATGCTCAGCGCGGTGAGCAGGGCCGACCCGGTCGCGACGTAGGTGAGCGAGCCGAGAGCCAGCGCCGAGGTGGTGTGCGCGGCGATGCCGGCGCAGTTGGCCACGAAGAGGTTGCGGAATTCGTGGACGGCGAACAGCTCCGAGTAGGTTCTCACTCCGACGATCCTCGGCGCAGGTCGCCGCGCGCCCTACAGTTACGGCTGGAGGCGAAACATGTCCGTCTGGCAGGTACCGGTGGATCTGTTGGCGCACAGCCGCTTCGTCATCTCGCCGATGACCGACACCGTCGCCGCGTTGCGGGCGTTACACAGCCCACGTCGACCGTGGCAGCATGCCTGGCGCCGCCCGCACCTCGACGCGTACCAGCGGATGGTGGCGGCCCGGCCGCTGCTGCCGGCGTTGCTGGCGGCGGCGTTCCAGCCGCGCTGGACCGCCGACTTCCTCACCCTGGCACCCGCGACGGCGGCACCGACGTTCGCCGAGGAACTGGCGGTGGTCGCCGGGCGCGACGACGACCGGATCCGCGCCGACCTGCGGGCGGCCCGCCCGGGTCCACTCGCCGACCTGCTGTGCGGCGATGGCCTGGTCGACCAGGTGTTGGCCCTGCTCGACTGGGTGTGGACGCAGACCGTGCGACCGGAGTGGCCGGCGCGGGAACGCCGCCTGCGGGCCGACGTGGTGGCCCGTACCGCCCGGCTCAGCACCCAGGGCTGGGCGGGCGTACTCGCCGACTTCAAGCCCACCGTGCGGTGGCTCGGCGAGGGCAACCTCCAGGTCAACGACTACCCCGCACCGCCGTTGCCGCTCGACCGGGCCGAGCATCTGGTGTTCGTCCCGGCACACTGTGTGCGCGGCTGGGTGCTGTGGGACCGGCCGACCCTCTTCGGCATGGTCTATCCGGCCAGCGGCATCCTCGCCGACGACAGCCCACCGATGCCGGACGGGCTGGACCGGCTCATCGGCCCGAACCGCGCGGACATCCTCGTCCGGTTGACGAATCCGCTGAGTACGTCGCAACTGGCGGCGATCACCGGGCTGTCCCTGGGCGCGGTCGGTGACCATCTGCGGGTGCTCCGCGACGCCGGCATGGTGACCCGGCGGAGGTCGGGCCGGGAGGTGTTGTACTGGCACACCGCGCGCGGCGCCGCCCTGGCCGGGGTCGGCGCGTCGGCCGGACCGGTCATTCCACGGTGACCGTGTACGCGGCCGTGTGCACCTCGCCGTCGACCTGGAAGTCGAAGAACGCGCGGTAAACGGCCGGCGAGGTCAGCAACAGCAGAGGAAGGACCACCAGCCGCCCGCTTCGATGAATCTTCATGCCGATCGGACGTATCCGAAGCCCGATCAGTTTCCTCCGGCGGCAGATCCACCGCGAGCATCGGACAGACGGGTCCTGACACGCGGATGGTGAGGCGGCACGACCGTGCAGGACGTGCCAGGATCGTCGAATGCCGATTCGCGGCGGTTCCGCGCT
Source organism: Verrucosispora sp. SN26_14.1 (assembly GCF_004307965.1). Classification (NCBI taxonomy): domain Bacteria; kingdom Bacillati; phylum Actinomycetota; class Actinomycetes; order Micromonosporales; family Micromonosporaceae; genus Micromonospora; species Verrucosispora sp. SN26_14.1. The sequence goes on from NZ_SISL01000235.1 coordinate 6,953, forward strand.
GACCGCAGTCGCCATGGCCTACGCGATCTCCTCGATGGGTGACCAGGTCGCGCTGGTGGCCTTGACCTTGCGCTTCTACGAGCAGGGCGCCTCAGCGGTCCTGATCTCCGCCCTCGTGGTGGTGGGAGTGCTGCCGATCGTGGTGATCGGGCCGTTGGCCGCGCCGTTGATCGACCGGGTGGAGAGCCGCCGTCTGGTCACGGCGGTCGCCCTGGTGCAGGCCGCCGTGGTGGTGGTCGTGGCACTCACCGATCACGTCGGCGTCACGCTGCTGCTCGTGGCCGCGTTGGGGGCCGGTCTCGCCGTCGTCTCGCCGGCACTGTTGCTCCTGGTGCCCGCAGTCGTCGGTGAGGAACGGGTCGCGTACGGCTACGGGCGCCTGGAAGCCTTCCGGGCGGTCGGGAACGTCCTCGGGCCGGCCCTGGCCGGAATCCTCGTGGCCGCGTTCGGCAGTCGGGGCGCACTGCTGATCGACGCGGTGTCGTTCGTGCTGATGGCGATGGTCGTCACCGCCGTCGCGGTGCGCCGCGAGCCGGTGTCCGGTGCTCGCGCACACTGGTCGCAGCAGGTGCGCGAGGGCGTCGTCGTGCTGGGCCGCAACCGCATGCTGGTCACCGCCGTCTCCGCACTGGCCGCTGCGGTCGTCTTCACCGCCACCATGAGCACCGCCCGGGTGTTCTTCGCCCGCGAGGACGTGGGCACCACCGATGTCGGCTACGGACTGCTGCTCACCGCCCACGCCGTCGGCATGGTGGCCGCGTCGGTCCTCCTCGCGCCCCGCGTGCCGGTGGCCGCCCAGCCGCGCGTGCTCGCGGGAGCCGGGCTCCTCATGGGTGTGGCGCTGACCGTCGTCGCCGTGCTCCCCGTCCTCGCCGTGGCACTCGTCGGCTTCGTGTGCACCGGCATCGCCAACGCCCTGCAGAACCTGGCCGTCCGGAACCTCATCCACGCCGAGGTACCCGCCGAGGTGCGGGGTCGTGCCTTCGCCTGCGCCTCGGCGCTCCTCAACGGCGCCAACCTCTCCGGCACCGCGCTGGGTGGACCGGCCGTGGTGGTCCTCGGCGGCGCGACCAGCCTCCTCGTCGCGGGTCTCGGCGCAGTCGTCGCCACGCTCGCGGCAGCACCGGTCCTGCTCCGCAGGGGTCCCACTACCTCGTAGCGCCCCGCCGTGAGTCCGATCACGTCACGGTGACCGTGTACGCGGCCGTGTGCACCTCGCCGTCGACCTGGAAGTCGAAGAACGCGCGGTACCGGCCGGGGCTGGGCGGGGTCAGCCAGAACGTCACCGCGCCGTCGACCAGCTCCTGCTCGGGGTGGACGTGCACGAGACCCAGGTCCCCCTCCCGGATCAGCACCAGGTGCCCGTACGCGCCCAGGTAGCGGTCCAGTCGGGCCGGCTCGGTGCCGCCGGTGCGGGTGACCCGTAGTGCCAGTGGCGTGGTCACGCCCACCGTGGGCGTACCCTCCAGCGCGACCGAGTACGGCCCGGCGGTCGTCTCGCGCTGCGGCGGTGGCAGCCCTGCCGGGGTGTACGCCCCGGGGACGTGGTGGTCGACGCCGAGCACCAGCGGCAGTTGTCGACCGTCGGTGGTGGTGACGGAGAAGTCGGCGTAGACGCGGTAGTCGCCGGCCTTCGCCACGGTCAGCGGGACGCTCCAGGTGCCGTCCGACGCCATCGTCGGGTGCAGGTGCTGGTAGCCGCCGAGGTCGTTGCCGACCACGATCAGGTGCAGCGGCTTCTCGTGCACCACCGCGAACCGGGTGGCGGGCTGCCCGTCGGGGCCGACGATCCGGAACCGGTAGTCGAGGGCCTTGCCGGCCTGTTGCGTCCGCAGCACCGGCTGGAGGGTGTAGCCGCTCACGCTGACCTCGGTGCCGGTCGCCTGGCCGGTGCCGTCGCCGGGGTGCGTGTGGGGACCGGTGCCCGACGGGTGCTGGTGTCCGTCGCCCGCCACCGCTCCGGCGACCGGGGAACCGGCGGCGGCTGCCTGCGGGCCGCCCGTGCTGGTGGTGCGTGGCTCGCCGGTGCCGAGGCGGCCCAGCCCGAATCCGGCCAGCAGGGCCACCACCAGCCCACCGACCAGCAGCACCAGCCGGGTGTCACCGTGTCGGTTCTCCGGGCCGGTGCGGGCCGGTGCCGAGTCGTCCGGTGGGTTGACGACCGGCGTTTCCCGCTCGGTGGTGGCGAGCGCACCGACCGGGACGCCCGCCGAGGGCCTCCGATCGGCCGCCGACGTCGCGCTTGCGCGCGCCGAGGACGTCGCCACCGCTGTCGCTGATACACATCTCCGAGCCCACGAGACTAGCGC
>NZ_SISL01000236.1:0-9249 GCF_004307965.1 Verrucosispora sp. SN26_14.1
GACGCGCCGTCGCCGTGGTCGCACCGGTCGGTCCGACCGAGACCGCACAGGCCCTGGTCGCCGCCGCCGTCGAGAGCTTCGGCCGACTGGACGTCCTGGTCACCAACGCCGGGGTGCTGCGCGACACGGTGCTCTGGAAGATGACCGACGAGGACTTCGACACCGTGATCGGGGTGCACCTGCGGGGCACCTTCACCACCGTGCGCGAGGCCGTGCGGCACATGCGCCAGGCCGGCGAGGGCGGGCGGATCATCTGCATCGGCTCCCCCACCGGCCAACGCGGCACCTTCGGCCAGACCAACTACGCCGCCGCCAAGGCGGGCATCGTCGGCATGGTCCGGACCTGGGCGTTGGAGCTCAAGCGAGCCGGCATCACGGTCAACGCCGTCGTCCCGGTCGCCGCGACCGCGATGACCGCCACGGTCCCCTACTTCGCCGCCGCGGTACGCGCCGAGGCCGCCGGGGAGCCGATGCCCGCCTTCTTCCGGCACGACCTCGGGTTCGGCACCTCCGACGACGTGGCCGGGCTGGTCGCCTTCCTCGGCTCCGACAGCGCCGCCGAGGTGACCGGCCAGGTGATCGGCGTGGGCGGCGACCGGATCCAGATCTGGACCCACCCGGAGGTCGCGCTGACCGCCCACCACGAGGGCGGTTGGTCCTACGACGCGCTGGTCGCCGCGTGGCCGACCGAGTTCGCCGCTGCGTCGCAGAGCGTCGGCGAGCGCTTCCCGGAGCTGCCCGAGGAGTTCCGCGACACCGCCTCCTGACCCGCCGGACGAAGGTTCCCGAGCATGTACCAGCCCGCGATCGACCTGGACGCCGTCACCGCGATCGACATGCACGTGCACATCGAGATCGACGACCACGGCCACGCCTCGCTGCCCGATCCGCTCGTCGCCGCCGCCTCGAAGTACTTCCGCACCGACGGCCCGCGTCCGGCGGTGGACGCGGTCGCGCAGTACTACCGCGAACGGAACATGGCCGCCGTGGTGTTCAGCGTCGACGCGCGGACGCAGCTGGCGCACCCGCCGCTGTCCAGCGCCGACATCGCCCGCGCCGCCGCCCAGCACGCCGACGTGCTCGTGCCGTTCGGCTCGGTCGACCCGCGCACCGGCGAGGCGGCCCTGGAACTCGCCGCCCGGCTGATCGAGGACGAGGGCGTACGCGGGTTCAAGTTCCACCCCACCGTGCAGGGTTTCGACCCGAGCCACGAGGAGTACGCGCCGCTGTGGGGACTGATCGAGCAGGCGGGACTGCCGGCGTTGTTCCACACCGGGCAGACCGGCATCGGCGCGGGACTGCCCGGCGGCTACGGCTTCCGGCTCGGGCTGTCCAACCCGATGCTGCTCGACCCGGTCGCCGCCGAGTTCCCGGACCTCCAGATCATCATGGCCCACCCGTCGGTGCCCTGGCAGGACGAGGCGCTGTCGGTGGCGACGCACAAGCCGAACACCTGGATCGACCTGTCCGGCTGGAGCCCGAAGTACTTCCCGGCCGAGCTGGTGCGCCACGCCAACTCGATCCTCAAGAACCGGGTGCTCTTCGGCACCGACTACCCGCTGCTCACCCCGGACCGCTGGCTGCGGGACGTGGCGAGCACCGACCTCAAGCCCGACGTGCTGCCCGGCATCCTGAAGGACAACGCCGCCCGGCTGCTGCGCCTGGCCGGATGACGACGGAAGGACCCCCGTGACCACCACCATCGCCTACGACCAGCTCGCCGGCCTCGGCGGCACCGACCTCGGGCAGACCGAGTACCGCACGGTCACCCAGGACCAGATCGACCTGTTCGCCGACGCGACCGACGACCACCAGTGGATCCACGTCGATCCGGAACGGGCCAAGGACGGCCCGTTCGGCGCGCCGATCGCCCACGGCTTCCTCACCCTCTCCCTCGCCGTGCCGTTCTGGACCGAGCTGCTCGACGTGACCGGCGTGTCCACGAAGGTGAACTACGGCCTGGACAAGGTGCGCTTCCCAGCACCGGTGCGGGTCGGGTCACGGGTCCGGATGCGGGCCGTCGTCGCCGAGGTCACCGAGGTGGCGGGCGGCTACCAGATCGCCGTCGACCAGACCATCGAGATCGACGGCGGCGGCAAGCCCGCAGTCGTCGCCCGGGGGATCTACCGCTTCTACGCCTGACCTGCCGGGACCACAGCCGCCCGGCCACCGCCCTCCACCACCAGGAGACTGCTGATGCACCACCAAGGGATCGGCGGCTGGCTGGCCAAGCGCCGACTCAAGTCACCGGAGAAGATCGCGCTCGTCCACGGCGAGCAGGCGACCATGACGTACCGGCAGCTCGCCGACGCCACGGACGGCGTCGCGGCGGCGTTGCGGCACCTCGGCGTCGGCAAGGGCGACACGGTCGCGTACCTGGGTGAGAACAGCCCCGAGTTCCTCCAGGTGATGTTCGGCGTCACCCGGCTGGGTGCCGCCTTCGTGCCGGTCAACACCCGGCTGGCGACCCCCGAGATCACCCACGTGCTCAGCGACAGCGGTGCGCGGGTGCTGATCCACGATCCCGAGTTCGCCGCCCGGGTGGCCTCGGTCGCGGCGGCGTCCCGCCCGGCGCACGTGGTGCCGACCGGTCCGGGGAGCGCCGAGACTCCGGGTCTGTCCCGGCTGGCCGCCACGGCACCCCGGGACGACACGCCGGTCCGGGTGACGATGCGGGACCCGGCCGCGATCGTCTACACCTCGGGCACGACCGGTCGCGCCAAGGGTGCCGTGCTGACCCACGGCAACCTGACCTGGACGGCGCTGAACTGCATCGTCGACTACGACGTGGTGTCGACCGACATCGCCCTGATGATCTCGCCGCTGTTCCACGTCGCCTCGCTCGGCATGGGCGCGCTGCCGGTCATCCTCAAGGGCGGCACCCTGGTGCTGGAGAAGGGTTTCGAGCCGGGACGCGCGCTCGCCCAGATCGCCCGGCACGGCGTCACCATGCTCAGCGGCGTGCCGACCACCTTCCAGCTCATGGCCGACCACCCGGACTGGGCCTCCACCGACCTGTCCACGCTGGGCAAGCTCACCTGCGGCGGCTCGGCCGTGCCCGTCCGGGTGCTGAACGCGTACGAGGAGCGGGGTCTGTCGTTCTCGCAGGGGTACGGCATGACCGAGGCGTCACCGGGGGCCACCTCGCTGCCGCCGACCATGACCCGCGCGAAGCAGGGCAGCGTGGGCCTGCCGCACTTCTTCACCGAGGTACGGGTCGCCGACGAGAACGGCGGCGCGGCTCCCGCCGGCAGCATCGGCGAGATCGAGATAGCCGGTCCGAACGTGTTCCGTGGCTACCACCGGATGCCCGAGGCGACGGCCGGGGCGTTCACCACGGACGGCTGGTTCCGCTCCGGCGACCTCGGCTACCTGGACGACGACGGCTACCTGCACGTCGCGGGCCGCCTCAAAGACATGATCATCTCGGGTGGGGAGAACATCTACCCGGCCGAGGTCGAGGTGCTGCTCGGCGAGATCGACGGGGTGACCGGCGTGGCGGTCATCGGCGTCCCGGACGAGCGCTGGGGCGAGGTGCCCTGGGCGATCATGACGATCCGCGAGGGCGCCGCCGTCGACGTCGACACCGTCCGCGACTTCCTGAACGGCAAGGTGGCCCGCTACAAGCTGCCCAAGAACGTGGTCATCGTGAACGAACTGCCGCGGACCGCGTCGGGGAAGGTGCGGAAGGCGGACCTGCGGAGCCGGTTCGGCGGGTGGTGGCAGCGCGAGTGGTGACCAGCGCGGCGAACTCGGCGGCCGAGGCGTCGGCCAGCCGCTCGTGCATCCCCCGATAGACCTGCGTCGACCGGGCCGCCGGCCACTGCGCGTCCATGAACTCGCGCGGAAGTCGCGGGTCGGCGCGCAGCAACGCGAGCCAGTCCGCCACCAGCATCGTGCGGACGGTCAGCGCGCTGGGCGCCTGCGTCGCCGCGTCCGGGTCGTCCCACACCTCGATGAAGGCCAGATGTTCGCGCCGGATCGCCTCGATGTCCCAGGCCGCCCGGACGCTCTCGGCGATCGGGAACCCGGCCAGTTCGCGGGCATGGAAGGCGATCACCGTGTTCGGCGGCAGGTCCTGGCACAACGGCTCCAGCGATCCGGCGAGGTCGACCTCGCCGGGTGCCAGCCACAGCCCGTCGCGCAGCGGCGCGAAGCCCTCCCAGGTCAGCGTGGAGCGCAGCCGGTGACGCAGGGTCCGCTGCCCTTCCGGGATGGTGAACGTGACGAGGGTCCAGCCGGTGCCCTGCGGGTCGAACGGGCGCGGGCCACGGACCCGCTCGGTCGCCTCGCGCAGCACCGCCACGCCGTGCTCGGTCAACGAGAACTGGATCTCCCGGCCGCTCTTGCTGCGGGCGAGGATGCCGGTCTGCACGAGTCGGTCGAGGGTGGCCCGCGTCGCCGGGGCGGCCACGCCGGCCCCCTCCAGCACCCCGATCAGGACACTGGCGCGCACCGGCCCCGGCTCGTCGTCGACGACGTGTTCACCGAAGAACGCGAGCAGCAGTTGCTTCGGCTGACGACTGCGCACAGTCCTCCCTCTCGGACGGCTCCGACCCGGCGACGGTCACGGGGCGACGGTCTGGGCGCCCTTGGCGCGCCGGATCTGGTCGTAGACGTGGGTCCGCAGCTCCGTGAAGCGGGGTAGCGCGCGAGTCGTGATCTGGTCACGCTCCGGCGGCAGGTCGATGGCGAGATCCTCCTGCACCCAGGTCGGCGACTTGGACAATACTAGAACCCGTTCGCCCAGGTAGACCGACTCGTCGATGTCGTGTGTGACGAAGACGATCGATATCTTGCGGGTCGCGTGCAACTCGCGCACCAGGTCTTCCAGGTCCGCGCGCGTCTGGGCGTCGACTGCGGCGAACGGCTCGTCCATGATCAACACCTCCGGCTCGTACGCGACCGCGCGGGCGATCGCCACCCGCTGCTGCATCCCGCCGGAGAGCTGCCAGGGGTGGCTGCGGGCGGCGTGCCCGAGGCCCACCGCCTCGATGGCGTCGGTGACGAGCCGCTCGCGCGCCGCCCGGGACAACTTCTTGTGGCGCAACGGCAGTTCGACGTTGCCCCGCACGGTCAGCCACGGGTAGAGGCTGCGGCCGTACTCCTGGAAGACGACGGCCATGGCGGGACTCGGGCCGGTCACCGGCGCCTCGTGCATCTCGACCAGCCCGCTGGTCGGTCGCAGCAGCCCGGCCAGGCACTTCAGCAGCGTGGTCTTGCCGCAGCCGGACGGGCCGACGACGCAGACCAACTCACCGGCGGCCATGGTGAAGCTGACGTCACCGATCGCCTCGACGTCCCCGGACGCGGACTCGTACACCTTCCGCAGGTGCTCCACCTTCAGCAACATGTTCCGGTCAGGCACGGTTGACCTCCCTGATTCCGTGGTACCAACGCAGCACCCGCCGTTCGACGACACCGAAGGTCGCGGCGAGCAGGACGCCGACGAGTCCGAGCAGGAGGATGCCGCTCCACATCTCGGCGATGAGGTAGTTCCGCTGGAAGTACGCGATCCGGTAGCCCAGCCCGGCGGACGAGGCGAACATCTCCGAGATCACCATCAGGATGAGCGCCACCGAGAGCCCCTGCCGGACACCGGCCATGATGCGCGGGCTCGCCGCCGGCAGCACGAGGAACCGCAGCCGCTCCCACCAGGTGATCCGGAAGGAGTCGGCGGTCTCGGACATGACGCTGTCGGTGGCCCGGACACCGTCGATGGTGTTCAGCAGGATCGGCCAGACGGCGCCGGAGACGATGACCACCACCTTCATCGTGTCGGTGATGCCCAGCAGCAGCATCATCACCGGGATCAGCACCGGCGGTGGGATGGCCCGGAAGAACTCCAGCAGCGGTTCCAGCAGTTCGCTCAGCCACCGGAACAGTCCGATGAGCGTGCCGAGGGCGACGCCGATCACGATCGAGGCGGCGATCCCGAGGGCGAGCCGATAGAGGCTGGGCAGCACGTCGTGGACGAACGCCGGGCCGATCCAGGTCTCCCGGAACGCCTCGAGAATGGTGAGCGGGCCGGGGAAGAACCGGTTCGTCGACACGGTCGACGCCGCGCCCCAGAGCACCAGGAGCAGGAAGGGCAGCCCGAGCGCATAGAGGAAGCTCGACGCGACACGGTGGGCGACACCCTGCCCGCGCGGCCGGGCGGTGGTCCGTTCGACACGCGTGGTCATCGGGGCTCCTCCCCACGGACGGACTGGTGCCAGGACAACGAGCGCCGCTCGACGAACCGGAAGACGAGGTTCACCAGGAGTCCGAGCAGACCGGTGACCACCACCAGGGCGTACAGGCCGACCGCGTCACCGGCGGAGCGGGAGAGCTCGATCATCCGCCCCAGACCGGGGTTGCCGATCACCATCTCCGAGGTGATGGCGAGGATGAGCGCCACCGCCGCGGCCAGCCGGACACCCGTCATCAGGTACGGCAGGGTGGTGGGCAGCACGAGGTAGGCCAGGCGCTCGCGCCGGGTGAGCCGGAAGCTGCGCGCGGTGTCCCGGGCCACCGCGTCGACGTCCGCGACCCCGTAGATGACCTGGACGAACACCTGCCAGAAGGACGCGTAGATGATGATCACGAGCGCGGCCTTCATCTGGATGCCGAACATCAGCACGGCCAGCGGGATGAGTGCCACCGAGGGGATCGGACGCAGGAACTCGACCATCGTGTGGGTCGCGCGACGCAGGACGGGCACCAGCCCGACGACGGTGCCCAGGACGAGCGCGGCGACCGTCGCCACGGTCAGCCCGATCGCCCACGAGGTCATGGTGTGGCCGAGCCGGCGCCAGAAGGCGACGTCGCGGAACTCCTCGGCGAGCCGGACCAGCACGTCGGTGACGTACGGCAGGTACTCCGAGTTGACCAGGCCGAGCGTCGGCACCAACTGCCAGACGACGAGGAATCCCGCCAGACCCGCGGCGCCCAGCAGCACCTTGCGCGGCGGGCGTGTCCGCCGGATGGATAACACGTGCATGTCGCTCCCGTGGTCAGCGGCGACGCCCTTCCCGGCCGGTGACCGGGAAGGGCGGGACCGCGAGGGCTACTGCTGCTGGATGAGGCGGTCGAGGTTCGGCTGCCGGTCGAGCACCTGGTACTTCCCGGCGAGCGTGGCGAGCGTGGTCAGGCTCTCCCGGTCCAGCTCCCAGCCGAACTCCGGGAGCCGCACCGAGTCCGCCACCGGCTCGGGGAGCTGCAGGTTGTCCTTGATGGCCTGCCGGACGTCCGCCTCGTTGGCGGGGTCCTGCGCCCACTGGAGCGTCTCCTTCATGGCCGTCGAGAAGGCGGAGATCAGCTCGGCGTCGGACTCGGTCCGCTCCTTCGTGGTGATCGTGGTCAGGGTGGCGAGCCCCGGGACGACCGACTGGTAGGGCGCGACCACGAAGGTGTCTCCCCGGCCGCGCAGCTGCGTGACGAACGGCTCCGGCACCCAGGCGGCGTCGATGTTGCCGGCCTCCAGCTGGGCCGGGGTGTCCGGGAACGCGACCTCGACGAACTTGATCGTGGACGGGTCACCGCCGTCCTTCTCCACCGCGGCCATGATGGTCACGTCACCGGCCGCACCCAGGCTGTTCACCGACACCCGCTTGCCGGCGAGTTCGGCGGGCCGGGTGATGCCCGAGGCCGCCGACGCCACGACGGCGTTGATGTCGTCGCCGTCGGCGTACGAGGACGCGTAGTTGCCGATCATCACCACGCCGAGGTCCTGCAGGTCGGCCCGGAACGGACCGAACGGCTGGCCGATGGCGAACTCGATGTCACCGTTGATCAGCGCCGGGATCGCCTGGGCGCCGCCCTGCGCGGGGAGCACCTCGACCCCCAGCCCGTGCTTGGCGAAGATGCCCGCCTTGATGCCGCCCCACAACGCGGCGGTCTCGGTGATGGGCAGCGCCGCGACCCGCACCTGGCGCAGGTCGCCGTCGGCCGGCTCGGAGCCGGTCGCGTCGGAGTCGGTACAGGCGGTGAGAGCGATCGCGACGGCGGCGACCAACCCGTAAGTGATGACCTTCTTCATGGACGGGGCCCTTCCTGGGCGGGGGTGGTGGGGTGCGTCGACACGGCGGATGCCTCGGGGGTGCGGACGCGTTCGGGTGTGAGTGGGGTCACCCTGCCGTGGTGGCCATGGTCAGTCACCCGAGCACCAGATGTCAATAATTTCTGACGCCCGTCATGAATAGGTTGAATATTGCGGTGGTGTGCCGTCCAGCGCCCGGGTCAGCTCGGTGCGTGACCGCACGCCGAGCCGGTGGAACACGTTGCGCAGGTGGTGGTCGACGGTGCGGGTGGACAGGAACATCCGCCCGGCGATCTCCCGGTTGGTCGCACCCTCGGCGACCAACCGCGCGATGCGGAGCTGCTGGCCGGTGAGCAGCCGCTCGGCCGGACGCTGCGGCACCCCGACCGACTCCCCCGCCGCGCGCAGCTCGGCCGTCGCCTGCTCGGCCCAGGCGTGCGCGGCGAGCAGCACGAACGCCTGCCGGGCGCGGTGCAGGTACGCCCGGGCGTCGCGTGGACGGCGGCGACGCCGCAGCTCCCGCCCGAACAGCAACTCGGTGCGGGCCCGCTCGAAGGTGGCGACGTCGGCCGGGTGCAGTCGCAGGGCGGCCCGGAACAGGTCCTCGGCCTCGGCGCTGCCCCGGGGCGCCAGCAGTGCGTGGCACCGCGCGGACAGCGCCCGTCGCGAGGAGCTGGCCGTGCTGCCGACCCAGCGGTCGAAGACCGCCAGCGCGGTCCGGGCCTGCGCGGGCCGACCGGCGCCGACGGCCGCCTCCACCAGGTGTGGCGTGGCCATCACCTGCACCAGGACCTGACCCCGGCCGGTGCCCGGACGGGCCAGCGCGGTGAGCCGGTCGGCGGCGTCGGCGTACCTGCCGTCGACCAGGTCGAGCACGGACAGCGCCCACTGGGCCAGCGCGTACGGGCGGCTTCCCGCCGGGGCGCTGTCCCCGATCTCGGCCACGTACCGCAGCCCGGTGTCCCGGTCGGCGCGGACCGCGGCGAGCACGGCGAGCAGACCGAGGTGCACCTCGGCACTGGCGTTCTGGTCACCGGAGCGGGCCAGCAGCAACCCCTCGCGGCAACTACGGGCCGCCGCGTCGTGCCGACCCAACCAGTACTCGCTCATCGCCCGCAGTTCGAGGGCGCGCGGCAGCAGGCACACCTCGCCCCGGTTCCGGGCCAGGTCCACCGCACGGTCGGCGAGCCGGTGCGCGGCGGCGTCCACGGCCACCAGCAGGCCGGCGA
>NZ_SISL01000237.1:0-9191 GCF_004307965.1 Verrucosispora sp. SN26_14.1
CCCGGCAACCCGCCGCGTGGCAGCGCGGTCCGACCGAGGGGCGGGCGGATCTGCGGGCCTGGTTCGCCCGCGAGGCGGGCACCGGGTTGCGCGCCGACGACATGGTGATCTGCCCGGGAGGTCAGGCCGCGTTGTCGACGGCGTTGCGGGCGCTCGCCACGTCCGGCGACACCCTGCTCGTGGAGTCGCCGACCTATCTGGGTGCGCTGGCCGCCGCGCGGGCCGCCGGGCTGCGGGTGGTGCCGGTGCCCGCCGACACCGAGGGGGTACGCCCCGACCAGCTCGCCGCCGCCTTCGCCCGGACCGGCGCGCGGCTGTTCTACTGCCAGCCGCTGCACGCCAACCCGCACGGTGCCACGTTGGCGGCCGACCGGCGGGCCCCGGTCGCCGAGGCGGTACGCGACGCCGGGGCGTTCCTGATCGAGGACGACTACGCCCGTGATCTCACGCTGGACGGGGTGGCCCCGCCACCGTTGGCCGCCGACGATCCGCACGGACACGTCGTCTATCTGCGGTCGCTGACCAAGTCGGCCGCTCCCGGTCTGCGGGTCGCGGCGATCGGTGCACGGGGCCCCGCTGGCGCGCGGTTGCGCGCGGCCCGACTGCTCGACGACTTCTTCGTCGCCGGGCCGTTGCAGCAGGCCACCATCGAGGTCGTCACCGCACCGGCCTGGGCGCGACACCGGCGGGCGCTGCGGGCCGCACTGCGTACCCGTCGTGAGGCGTTGCGGGCCGCACTGCGTCGGCACCTGCCGGACCTGGCCGGGCAGCCCGTGCCGCGCGGCGGTCTGCACCTCTGGGTACGCCTGCCCGACGGCACCGACGACGTGGCGCTGGCCGCGACCGCCGCCGCCGAAGGGGTCGTCGTCTTTCCCGGCCGCCCCTGGTACGCCGCCGAACCGCCGGCACCGCACCTGCGCCTCACCTACGCCGCCGCCCCGCCCGAGGCGATGGACGAGGCCGTCCGCCGCCTCGCTCGGGCGCTGCGCACGGTGGCGTGACAACCCTCCCGCATCGTGTCGTACGGCTCGACGAGAATCGTGCGATGTCCACCTCCACACCGCTGTCCGAGTCGTTGCACAGTCCCTCGTTCTGGGCTCGTTACACCTTCGCCCACGCGGACGGCGCGGGCGCCGATCGTCTCGGCGACCTGCTCGACGACGACGTCGACAACGAACCTGACGACGACGAGGACGAAGACGAAGACGACCCGGATGCGGAGTTCGCGGTCGGCGACGGGTGTCGCCTGCTGCTGACCGCCGACGTCGGGATCGACTTCCACAGTCTGGAGATCGTCGTGCCGGGTTCGGACAAACCGGCAGAGCTGGGGTGGGACGATCTGGCGCACTGGCACCCGTACGCGCTGCGCTGGTCGGAACTCGACCTGATCTGCCGGGCGATCGCCGCTCTCGATCCGGGCCACTCGCATCCCGGGGCACCGCTGGCGCTGCTCTGCCGGTATGCCGCGGTCTTCGCCGACGACGACGTGGACGCGGCGGTGGCGGCGGTGGAGGCGGCGTACGCGTCGCTGCGGCCGTCGGGGTGGGACGGCTACTGGCCGCGTGGGACGGACTGGCTCCAGGGTGCGGACTTTCGCGACCACGGCGTCGTCTGGCAGCACGACGAGGACGGCAACCGGTGGGCCACCCAGGCGGACGGGCAAAAGCGGGACTTCTACAGCACCCGTGGGGCACCGACACCCGGCGGGTTTCCGCACGCCGAGTTGCGGACCCTGCTCGCCGCCGCCGCTACTACCGTGGGGGCACGCTGACGGCGTCCCCGTCCGGCCGTGGCCGCCGGCAACGGGGTGGTCACGAACGGCCGCTACCATCGCCGGATGGATCTTCGCGGAACGATCAGCCCGGACCGTCCGTTGCTCGTCCTGGCCATCGCCGAGGAGGCCACCTACCTCGATGCGCGCCTGCCGGTGCTGCTCACCGGGATGGGGAAGGTCAACGCGGCGGTCGCGGTGGCGGCGACGCTGGCCCGTGGCCCGCTGCCGTCGGCGGTGGTCAACCTCGGCACGGCCGGCGCGCTGCACCCCGACTGGACGGGCACCCACCAGGTCGGCAGTGTGCTCCAGCACGACCTGGACACCGAGTTCATCCGCCGGTTGACCGGGCAGAGCGTCGGGGCGCCGCTGGCGCTGGGGGGTGACGGGCCGGTGCTGGCGACCGGCGACCGGTTCGTCGCCGACGACGAGACGCGCGCCGAGCTGGCCGCCCGCGCCCAGTTGGTGGACATGGAGGGCTACGCGGTGGCGTCGACCGCGCTGCGGTTCGGCGTACCGGTGCGGCTGGTCAAGCAGGTCAGCGACGAGGCCGGTGCCGGGGCGGACCGGACCTGGAAGGAGTCGGTGGACGACTGCGCGCGGCTGCTCGCCGGCTGGGTCCGGGACCACCTCTGACCGGGGTGGTCCCGGACCGGGCCGGGCGATCCTGCCCCTATCGTCGCCGCGATCGGGACGAGGTCGTCGACGGGTCGGCCGACGGGTCGTCGTCGGCCGGTGGGGCGTCCTGGTCCTGTTCGGAGTAGCGCCACATCGATCGGATCTTGCCGGTCCGGCGGACCCCCGCCGGCCACGATCGTGCCAGCACCGCGAGGACCAGCAGGACCATCACGTTGAGGGCGAGCACCGCGCTGGTGAGCGGATCGGGCGGGGCACCGTGCTGGTGACCGGACGACGCCGGCGGTGGTGGTGCTGCTGCGCCCGGCTCGCCCTGACGCAGCGCCAGCGCCACCCCGACGGTGACGATCAGCGCGACCGCCGCGAGGCCCCACCGCCGGTGCCGCGACCTCATGAGACGCCGGCGCCGGTGAGTTCGCGGGGTGCGCAGGTGCAGTTCATCTCGTCCGCCTCGTCCGGACCGGGGCGGCGGTGCAGGAACATGGCGACGACCATCGGCAGGAAGACGATGCCGTTGTAGAACAGGTGCAGCTCGACCCGAGGCACGATGAGCTGGGCGATGCTCACCGGGCCGGCCTGGCCGAAGAACGTGGTGCCGGACTGCACCTGGATGAGCAGCAGCAGATGCTCGAAGTGGTGCCAGACCTGGATGCCCAGAGCGACGGTCCACCAGGTCTTGGCCGTGCCGGTGAAGCCGGGGCGCAGCATGATGAACCCGGCCAGCATGATCAGGGCGTAGGCGTAGTGCATCCACTCCTCGGTGACCAGCCACGGGAACGGCATCCCGAGGACCCCACGGGCCTCGGCGGTCGTCCACCCCAGGCCCCAGATCTGGAACGCCTGCACGAGGTGCTCGGCCCAGTGAGCGACCACGATGACGAGGAAGAGCAATAGCGCCGGACGGTGGTGCTGGGAGTTGAGCCGATTCATCGAAGTCCTCACTTCACGGGTGCTCGGAGGTCGGGGGGCAAAGCGCCCTGATACGACACGTGCCCTGACGGAGAGAGCGCATTCCCGCCACACTGGACTGCGTCGCGTCGCCGCCATCTCGGCCGTTTCGTAGGGGGTGAGGAAATGGTCGTTTCTGTCGTTTCTCCCTGCTGGATCAGGTGGGCTGGCACCGCTATCACCATCGACTCCCTTCAGCGGAGGGTGCCGTATCGAGCTTCTGAGATTTAGCAACTCACGCCGCCGAAAGCAAGGGGTGGACCGACTGGAAGCGTTTCCAGTGGTGCCTCCGTCGCGTGTCGGGACGACACACGACGCCAGACGAGCGCCACCCCCCACCCGACCGGGCAGGGGACCGGATCCCCGACGCGGGCAGGTGTTCGACTGTGGCACAGTGTCGCCTTCGCAAACGGTCGTTAAACACTCGCGTCGGTCGAGTTTTCACTGCTCAGAGGGGCTGACGATAGTCGCATCTCGACGCCGAGCGGCAGTCGCCCCCCTTGCGCACACCGTCTCACCTATGGGATAACCGCAATGTGGAAGTTCCGCCGAAGGACGGCGGCGTCCACGGTGGACGGTCCCGTCGAGATTGATTTCCATGACTGCGGTGGTCGCTTTTTGCATCCAGGACGCCACCGTTGTCCTCCGCTCAAGCGAACGCGACGCCAGCAGTTCCTCCGGTTTCTCGCTGCAGGTCGGCTGGCACTTGAGAACTGGGAGTGCGATGCCGATAGGTTTCCAGGGACGACCGATGTACCAAGCGGCGCTTTTCGCAGTTCCGCTCGTCGCGATAACACTGGGATTCGTCGTCCCGTCCGCCCCGAGTTCGGCCAGCGCCGAACCCTTTGCCCTCAGTGTCACTGCTATTGATCCGGCGGTGGATCCGGTCCGGACGGTCCGCAAGGTCAATCCCTCCGTCGACCACATCGCATCGTGGATCAGCTCGGTGGGTGCCAGCGCCGCCGTCGCCGATCTCGACGGCGACGCGTACGCCAACGAGGTCTGCCTGGTCGATCCGCGATCGGATTCCGTCAGCGTGCACCGGATCGACCGGAGCACGATGGGCAGCAGTCCCGTGGTGACGCTGCTCGACGAGAACGGAATCGCCCCGGGCGCGGCCGGGCAACGGCTCGCCTACGACAAGGACACGCAGGCCCCGATGGGCTGTCGACTCGCCGACCTGGACGGCAACGGCTGGGTCGACGCCCTGGTCTACTTCTGGGGACGCGGACCGGTCGCCTACCTGAACTCCGGTGGCATGACGTTCGCGCCGCACGAGGTGCTCGACGGTGGTGCCGACCTCGACTGGTACACGAACACCGCGGTCTTCAGCGACCTCAACGGTGACGGCATCATGGACATCTTCATCGGCAACTACTTCGCCGACGGCGCCCAGCTCCTCGACACCGGATCGCCGAAGCGGGTCGACATGAACGACTCGCTGTCCCGGGCGATGAACGGCGGGAAGAACTACGTGCTGCTGGGCCGGGGCGGCTTCCCCGCCGTCTCGTACGAACTCGTCGCGGACGCCTTCTCCGAGGACCACTCGCGGGGCTGGACGTTGGCGGTGGCCGCCGCCGACATGAACGGCGACGCGTTGCCGGAGCTGTACGTCGCCAACGACTTCGGTCCCGACCGCTTCTTCGTCAACCGATCGGTCGACGGCGAACTGAAGTTCGAGAACGTCGACGGCGGCAACAAGGGACTCCTCAACCCCCGGTCCACGATGATCGGCCGGGACTCCTTCAAGGGCATGGGCGTCACGATCGCCGACGTCGACCGCGACAACGAGTACGACGTCTACGTCAGCAACATCACCCACGAGTACGGCCTGTTCGAGAGCCAACTGCTCTTCCTCGGCGACGGGGTGCGGGACGACGGCGTACCCACCTTCCGGCCGGGAGCCGAGGCCCTCGGTCTGGCCCGTACCGCCTTCTCCTGGGACAACAAGGTCGGCGACCTCGACAACGACGGGCGGGTCGAGCTGCTCCAGGCGACCGGTTTCGTCCGCGGTCCGGTGAACCGGTGGCCGGAGATCCAGGAACTCGCACTCTCCAACGACACGTTGATCGCCAACCCCCGCGCCTGGCCCGACCTGAGGGACGCGGACATCAGTGGTGCGGCGCCTCGGGTCGTCATGACACCGACAGACGACGGCCGGTACGCGAACGTCGCGGAATCCTCCGGCCTTGACGACGGGGGCGTGATGCGGGGCATCGCACTGGCCGACATCGACGGCGACGGCGACCTGGACTGGATCGAGGCGAACCAGTGGGCGGACGCCCGGCTGGTCGTGAACGACTGCGACGGCTGTGACGGGTTCGTCGGTCTGCGGATCCTGCGGAGCACCGAGGACGCCTCCCCCACCGGCCCCCGTACGCCACAGGTGATCGAGGGTCTGCGGGCCACCCACGAGGTGCGGGGCGCGGCCGCGATGGGCGCCACGGCCACCGTCACCACCCCGAGCGGCAGCACGTTCCGCTCCTACGTCGACGGCGGCAACGGGCACAGCGGGCAGAGCAGCACCGACGTCCACTTCGGGCTCGGCGACGACGCGGGAGACACCCACACGGTGGCGCTGACCTGGCGAGACGCCACCGGGACGGTGCAGAACGCCGAGGTGCAGGTGGGCCGCGGCTGGCACACGGTGGTGCTGCCATGACCGGGACGTTGACGCTGCCCACCCCGACGGCGCCACCCCGCACCCGGCTGCGGGACCTGCCCGCGAAGATGCGGCCCACCGACCCGGCGAAGATGCGGCTCGCGGCGCTGCGTCGGTTCGCCGTCGCGATCATGGTGCTCAACATCGTCGGGCATCTGTTCCTCGGCTTCGAGCAGACCATCGCCCAGATGATCCTCGTGGTCCTGATGTGCTATCTGACCGAGATCGCACTCGAGACGCTCGTGGCCAAGCGGGACGCGCGGCGGCCGGCGTACCTGTCGCGTACCGAGGCGCCCACCCGACGCGAGCGGGTGCTGTCGCTGGTCAACTTCCTCCTGCCGGCGCACATCAGCGGGTTCGCGCTGGCGATGCTGCTGTTCATCAGCGACCGTCTCGACCTGTTCATCGTCGCCGCGGTCGTCACGATCAGCAGCAAGTACATCTTCCGGGTCCGGACCGGAAGGGGCGACAAGCACTTCTTCAACCCCTCGAACTTCGGCATCACGGTGATGCTGGTGCTCTACGCCAGCACCGTCAGCATCGCGCCGCCGTACCAGTTCACCGAGAACCTCGGTCACTTCGGCGACATCGCGCTGCCCGCCTTCCTCGCCTGCCTGGGCCTGTTCATCAACTTCATCTTCACCGGCAAGCTCCCACTGATCTTCGCGTGGATCGGCGGCTTCACCGCCCAGGCGGCGCTGCGCGCGGTGTTCACCGACGACACCTCCTTCCTGGCCGCGATGTCCCCGCTCACCGGGATGGCGCTGCTGCTCTTCACGCTCTACATGATCACCGACCCGGGTACGACGCCGAGGTCCACGTCGGGCCAGATCACGTTCGGTCTCTCGGTCGCCGCGGTCTACGGCGTCCTGATGCTCTTCCACGTGGCCTTCGGCGTCTTCTTCGCCCTCACGATCGTCAGCGCCTGCCGTGGAGCCGGACTGTGGATCGCGGCACGCCGAGAGTCGAGTACGGAGTCCACCGAGCCCCGCATCGGGGGGACCCCGCCGACGATCGCCCCGAACCCCGTGCCGTAACGGCACCGACCGAGTACGTCGTCACCTGGCTCCGGCGTCCGCGCCGGTGGACGGGTCGAAAGGAGAAACAGTGGAACTCACCGAGACACTTCGAGAGACGGTCGCGATGCTGGTCATGGCCGAGCCGGAGGAGATCGGCCTCGACACGTCCTTCGCGGAGTTGGGGGTCGACTCGCTGGGTCGCCTCGAACTGATCGCCCACGTCGAACAACACCTGGGCAAGATCCTGCCGGAGAACCAGACGCCGCAACTGGACACCATCAACGAGGTCGTCGAGTTCGCCGAATCCCTCGCGGCCGCATGACCGCCAGGACACCCGTGGTCACCGGTCTCGGTGTCGTCAGCGCCGCCGGCATCGGTGCCACGCACTTCTGGCAGGGCCTGCAGCAGGGCACACCCCGCTTCCGCGAGGTGTCGCTGTTCCCGACCGACGACCTGGCGAACCACGTCGCGGGCGAGATCGGGCCGTGGACACCCGGCTTCGACACCGTCGACGCCGCCCGGCTCGACGGCGACCGGACGGTCACGTTCGCGCTCGCGGCGTTGGACCAGGCGATCGCCGACGCCGGACTCGGCGACATCCGGCCGGACCGGGTGCTGGTCGGGACGACGGTCGGCGACGTCGCCGACCACGAGGGGGCCCGACGTGAGGCCGTACGCAGCGGTGCCGGTCGGCCGGGCGCGCTGGACGTGGACACGTCACTGCGCACCCGGATCTCGCGGCACCTCGGTGGGTCGGTTCCGGTGGAGCTGTTCGTCACCGCGTGCGCCGCGGGCAACATGGCGCTGATCCGTGCCGCACAGCTCATCGCCGACGGCTCCGCCGACGTCGTGGTCTGCGGTGGAGCCGAGGCGCTGTCGCGGATGGCCTTCACCGGCTTCTCGCGGATGCGCGGCATGGCGCAGGAACGCTGTCGCCCGTTCAGCGACGCGCGGGACGGACTGCTGCTCGGTGAGGGCGCCGCCTTCGTCATCGTGGAGTCGGCCGCGCACGCCGCCGCCCGTGGCACACGGCTGCGGGCGACGATCGCCGGCTACGGTCTCACCTGCGACGCGAAGCACCCGGCGGCACCGGACCTGTCCGGCGTCGGGGTGGCACGGGCGATGCGGTCGGCGATCGCCGGCGCGGACCCCGCCGACGTCGCGTACGTCTGCGCCCACGGCACCGGCACACCGCAGAACGATGCCGCCGAAGCAGCCGCCTACCGCACGGTCTTCACCGGGTCGCCCCCGCCGATCAGCTCCATCAAGGCACTCATCGGCCACTCCCTCGGCGCGGCCAGCGCGATCGAGGCGGTCGCCTGCACGCTGGTGCTCGACCACCAGCAGACGATCCCGCAGTGGGGTCTGGACGACGCCGGCACCTCGCTCGGCGTCCGGCCGGCGACCGGCCGCCACGACGAGGCGACCCGGATCGACCTGGTGCTCAACAACGCGTTCGCCTTCGGCGGCAACAACACCTGTGTCGGCCTACGGCGGCCCGCGTACGAGGAGGCCAGCGCATGACGACCGAGATCCACTGTGCGACCGCGTCGGTCGCCGCCACCTTCGAACTTTCTCCGGTCGCGCACCTCACCGGCGTCCCGGCTGGATCGAGCGACCTGCCGGCCCTCGTCCGTCGGTACCGGTCGGCGCGGTCCGCCGTCGTGGTCCACGCCCTCCAGGCGTGGCTCCAGGACGCCGAAGCCGACCTGCCCGCCCCCGAGCGTCGCGGCATCGCCCTCGGCACCGAGACCGGCGCGGGACCGGACATCGACGAGTTTCTCGACGAGTCGATCCGTCGGGGCGACCACCTCGTCAATCCGGCGCTGTTCCCGATGACCGTGCACAACGCCGCCGCCGGCAACGCGGCCATCGCCGCGCAGTGCCGGGGCCCGAGCGTGGTGGTGAGCGCGGGTGCCGACTCCGTCTGGTCGGCGCTGGACACGGCCCGCGCGTTGCTCGTCGACGGCAGCGCCGACCTCGTGTTCGTCGGCGGCTTCGAGTCGCAGCGGCTGCCCGACGGCACCACCGGCACCCTCGCCGCCTTCACGGCCCTGAGCACCGAGCCGGCGGCACTCGGCAGACGCCACTTGGGGCCGCTGGCCGCGCAGTCGCACCGGGCCGGCGTCGCGTCGCGGCCGGGTCCCCGCGAGGC
>NZ_SISL01000238.1:0-9164 GCF_004307965.1 Verrucosispora sp. SN26_14.1
CGCGGGTCCGGCGGGCGGCGGTGCTGGACGAGGCGACCGCCCGCGAGGTCGGCGCGGTGCTGCTGCGGACCGACCGGGAGGTCGGCTGGTCGGGCGGGGACGTGGTGGCCCGGGAGGTGGTCCGCCTGGGCGCCATCGAGCTGGTCGACCGGCCGCTGTCCCGGCCCGGACCGGCGGAGGTCGCCGCCGCCCTGCTGGCCGGGTTGCGGGACGTCGGCCTCGACCTGCTGACCTGGACGCCGGCGGCGCGGACGCTGCGCGACCGGATGGCGTTCTGCCGACACGCGCTCGGCGACGAGTGGCCGGACGTCACCGACGAGGCCCTGCTGGCCGGCGCGCCGAACTGGCTGGGGCCCGAGCTGGCCGGTGCCCGGCGCCGGGCCGACCTGGCCCGGATCGAGGTGGCCGGTGCGCTGCGCAGGCTGCTGCCCTGGTCACTCGCGGGACGGTTGGACGAGCTGGCCCCCGAGCGGATCGCCGTGCCGAGCGGCTCCCGGATCCGGGTGGACTACACCGACCCGTCCGCGCCGGTGCTGGCGGTCCGGCTCCAGGAGACCTTCGGCTGGGCGCAGGCACCTCGCGTCGGCGGCGGTCGGGTGCCGGTGCTGCTGCACCTGCTCTCACCGGCGGGCCGCCCGGTGGCGGTCACCGCCGACCTGGCCTCGTTCTGGCGCACCGGCTACCGGCAGGTGCGCGCCGAACTGCGCGGGCGGTATCCCCGGCATCCCTGGCCGGAGGACCCGACCACGGCCGCACCCACCCGCCGCGCCGGACGCGGCTGACGTGAAAGGAAGGGTCCCCTGCTAACGCCTGGTGCATAGCAGGGGACCCTTCCTAACACACCCGGCAACCGCCGCGCCCACCCGTCGGCTGGACGCGGCGACCGGGTCGGGGTGCGGCTGCGCGTCAGGGCTCGTCGACGATGTCCGCGATGACCACGGTGATGTTGTCCGGACCTCCGGCGCGCAACGCCAGGTCGATGAGCTTGCGGGCGCACACCTCCCGGTCCGGGTGGGCCGGGAGCACCTCGGCCAGGGTCTCGGCACGGACGACGTTGGACAGTCCGTCGCTGCACAGCAGCCAGCGGTCGCCGTGTCGGGGCAGCATCGTGGCGTAGGTCGGGGAGACCTCGTCGCCCTGCAGGGCCTGGGTGACCACGGCCCGACGGGGATGGCTGCCGGCCTGGTCCGGTGTGATCACCCCCTGGTCGACGAGCATCTGCACGAACGTGTCGTCCCGGGTGATCTGCTTGAGCACGCCGTCGCGGAACAGGTACGCCCGGGAGTCGCCCACGTGGGCCAGCGCCAGGCAGCTCCCGGTACGCGCGAAGAGCAGCGCGGTCAGCGTCGTACCCATCCCCTGCCGCTGCGGGTCCTCGGCCACCGCCTGCCGGATCCGGGTGGTGGCCGACTGGATGCCGTCCTGCAACGCGGCGACGAGCGCGTGCTCGGGTATCTCCACGTCCAGCGGCGCCACCGCCTCGATGGCGATGGCGCTGGCCAGGTCGCCCGCAGCCATCCCGCCCATGCCGTCGGCGACGGCCACCAGCCAGGTCCCGGCGTGCAACGCGTCCTGGTTGCCGCTGCGGATCAGCCCACGGTCGCTCGCCCCCGCGGAACGCAGCTTCAGGGTCATGGGACGCAGCCTGCCAGGAGAAGGCCTCCGTTGTCTCTAGGAGATCAGGACGGCCGGGCGTGGCGCGGCGAATCTCACTGGCCGACGACCTCCGAGCCCATCGGACAGGATCGATTGACATCGCCCCGTCCACCCTGGAAACATGCCCGATACCTGGGAGCGCTCCCAGGTTTCCCGCATACGCACACCACCATTCCGTCCCGTTCGTCGGAAGGAATATCCGTGACGCCATCCCGACGTCGCCTCGCGGCGCTCGCCGCGGCGACCACCGTGGCGCTGGCCGCTGTGAGCGCCGGCACCGCCCACGCCGATCCCCCGGCCGAGGCCCCCGAACAGATCACGAACGGCGATTTCAGCACCGGCGTGTCGCCGTGGTTCTCCTTCGGCACCGGTCCGCTCGGCGTGACCGACGGCCAACTCTGCACCACCGTCGCCGGTGGGCTGGCCAACCCCTGGGACGCCGGCATCGGCCAGGACGCGGTGGCGCTGGTCGCCGGCGCCGAGTACACCCTCGGCTTCGACGTCACCGCCACCCCCGGCAGCGCCGTGACCGCCGTGCTGCAACTGGGTAACGCCCCCTACACCGGCTACTACTCGGTCACCGCCGCCGCCACCCCCACCCAGCAGCGGGTCGAGCGGACCTTCGTGGCGCCCGAGGACGACGAGCGCGCCCAGCTCATCTTCCAGGTCGGCGGCGCCGCCGAGGGCCAGACCGTCTGCCTGGACAACGTCTCGCTGCGCGGCGGCAACCCGCCCGAGCCGTACGTGCCGGACACCGGCCCCCGGGTCCGCGTCAACCAGGTCGGCTACCTGCCCGGCGGCCCCAAGAACGCCACGGTCGTCACCGACGCCACCGAGGCCCTGCCCTGGCAGTTGCGTGCCGCCTCCGGCAGTGTGGTCGCCAGCGGCACCACCACCCCGCGCGGTGTCGACGCGGCGTCGGACCAGAACGTGCACTCCGTCGACTTCTCCGGCTACCGCACCCCCGGGCAGGGCCTGACGCTCGCCGTGGACGGCGAGGTGAGCCACCCGTTCGACATCTCCGGCGCGCTCTACGAGCGACTGCGCTCCGACGCGTTGCAGTTCTTCTACATCCAGCGCAGCGGCATCGCCATCGACGGCGATCTGGTCGGCGAGGAGTACGCCCGGCCGGCCGGTCACCTGGGCGTCGCCCCGAACCAGGGCGACACCGACGTGCCGTGTCAGGCCGGTGTCTGCGACTACCGGCTCGACGTGCGCGGCGGCTGGTACGACGCCGGTGACCACGGCAAGTACGTCGTGAACGGCGGCATCGCCACCTACCAGTTGCTCAGCACCTTCGAGCGGACCAAGAACGCCGCCACCGCCGGTTTCGGTGCCGCCCTCGGCGACAGCACGCTGCGGGTGCCGGAGCGCGACAACGGGGTGCCCGACATCCTCGACGAGGCCCGCTGGGAGCTGGAGTTCCTGCTGCGGATGCAGGTGCCGGCCGGTAAGCCGCTGGCCGGGATGGTCCACCACAAGATCCACGACCGGAACTGGACCGGCCTGCCGTTGCAGCCCGAGGACGACCCGGAGCCGCGTGAACTGCACCCGCCGTCCACCGCCGCCACGCTCAACCTGGCCGCCGTGGCCGCGCAGTGCGCCCGACTGTTCGCCCCGTACGACGCGGCGTTCGCCCAGCGCTGCGGCACCGCCGCCAAGACCGCGTACGCGGCGGCCAAGGCCAACCCGACCCGGTACGCCAGCCCGACCGACGGCAACGGCGGCGGCGCGTACGACGACAGCAACGTCACCGACGAGTTCTACTGGGCCGCCGCCGAGCTGTACCTGACCACCGGCGAGCGGGCGTACCTGACCGACCTGACCGCGTCTGCGCACCACACCGGTGACGTCTTCGACGTCCGGGGCTTCGGCTGGCAGAGCGTCGCCGCGCTGGGTCGCCTCGACCTGGCCACCGTGCCGAACGGGCTGCCCGCCGCCGACCTGGCCCGGGTTCGCGCCTCGGTCACCACCGCCGCCGACGGCTACCTCGCCGAGATCCAGCGGCAGGCGTACGGGCTGCCCATGCCCGGTGACGCCGGCAGCTACTTCTGGGGCGGCAACGGCAACGTGATCAACAACGCGGTCGTGCTGGCCACCGCGTTCGACCTGACCCGCGAGGCGAAGTACCGCGACGGTGCGGTGCAGGCGATGGACTACATCTTCGGCCGCAACGCGCTGAACATCTCGTACGTGACCGGGTGGGGCGAGCACGCGGCGGAGAACCAGCACAGCCGCATCTTCGGCCACCAGTTGGACCCGTCCATGCCCAAGCCCCCGGTCGGTTCGCTGGCCGGCGGCCCGAACGCCGCCCTCCAGGACCCGTTCGTGGAGCAACTGCTGGCCGGGTGCGCGCCGATGTTCTGCTTCGTCGACGACATCGCCTCGTACTCCACCAACGAGGTCGCCATCAACTGGAACTCGGCGCTGACCTGGATCTCCTCGTTCCTGGCCGACCAGGGTGACGCCTCGGCCGTACCGGCGCCGACGTGCTCGGTGTCGTACACCAACTACGGCTCCTGGCAGGGCGGCACCGGCTTCACCGCTCAGGTGGCCATCCGCAACACCGGTACCAGCGCGGTGAACGGCTGGACCGCCCGCTTCGCCTTCACCGGCGACGCCAAGGTCCGGGAGGCCTGGACGGCGAAGGTGACGCAGGCCGGCGCCACGGTGACCGCCAAGAACGAGTCGTACAACGCCCGGATCAACCCGGGTGGCACGGTGACCTTCGGCTTCAACGCCACCACCGGCCCGGGGGCCAACCCCAACCCCGGCCTGGTCACCGTCAACGGCTCTCCCTGCACCGTCTCCTGAACCCCGGGTGGGGGGCCGTCGGCGACCGGCCCCCCACCCGGCCCCCTCTCGTCTCGCCCGCCTCGCCCGCCTCGCCTCGTTGATCAAGAAGTTCGGGTCCCGATCCACGCTGGATCGGGACCCGAACTTCTTGATCGTCGCGTGGCAGCATGGCCGGTATGACGGAGATCGTGGTGCGGCGGGGCGGGGTGGCGGATCGGGACAGCGTGCTGCGGCTGCTCGACGTGGCCATCGCGTGGTTGGCGGAACGGGGGCGTACCGGGCAGTGGGGTACCGCGCCGGCCTCGACCGATCCGCGCCGGATCGCCCAGGCCGACGGATGGGCCGGCGGCGGCGGACTGTGGCTGGCCGAGATCACCGGACAACCGGTCGGCGCGCTGGTGGTGGGCGCCGCCACCGAGTACGTACCACCCGCCACCGAGCCGGAGCTGTACGTGAACCTGCTCGTCACCGACCGGGCGTACGCCGGGGCCGGGATCGGTGGCCGGCTGCTGACGCACGCCGCCGAGCTGGCCCGGGACCGCGGCGTGGACCTGCTGCGGGTGGACTGCTACGCGGGCGACGACGGCGCGTTGGTCCGCTGGTACGAGCGGCAGGGTTTCACCGCCACCGACCCGTTCACGGTGCCCCGACCGGACGGCGCGCGGTGGCCGGGACAGGTGCTGGCCCGCCGCCTCGACTGAGCCGTCGCCGGCCCCGGGGTCCCCGGGGTCCGGACCGGGTCAGGTCAGGTCCCGGTCGGGCCCCACGGCCGACCGGCTGCGGACAGTGCTGGTCAGCCGCTACGGCCGCGTAGCTTCGGCAGCACCTGCTCACCGAACGCGTCGAGGAACGGACGCTGCTCCTGCCCGACGTGGTGCAGCGCGATCTGGTCGAACCCGAGCTCGATGTACTCCTCCAGCCAGCCCACGTGCCGACCCAGGTCGGCGGAGATGTTGACCACCTCGGCGAGGCGGCTCATCGGCACCTCGGCGGAGACCACGTCGAAGTGTTCCGGGGTGGCCAGGTCCCAGCAGACCGGTGGCGCGAAGACGTTGCTGCGCCACTGGTCGTACGCGATCGCCTCGGCGTCGGCCTGGTCCGGCGCCCAGCTCAGGTGCACCTGGAGATGCACCGGCCCGCGCCCGCCGGCCTCCCGGTACGCGTCGACCATGCGACGCAGGTGCTCGGGCGCGGCGTTGACGGTGATCAGCCCGTCCGCCCACTCGGCGCACCAGCGGGCGGTCTCCACGCTGACCGCCGCGCCGACCAGGGCGGGCGGCTGCTCGGGACGGCTCCACAGTCGGGCGCGGTCGACGCGTACCAGGCCGTCGTGGCTGACCTCCTCACCGGCGAGCAGTGCGCGGATGACGTCGACGCACTCGCGCAGCCGGGCGTTACGCACGTCCTTGCGCGGCCAGACCTCGCCGGTGATGTGTTCGTTGGCGGCCTCGCCGGAACCGAGGGCGGCCCAGAACCGCCCCGGGTACATCGCGCCGAGGGTGCCGATCGCCTGCGCGATGATCGCCGGGTGGTAGCGCTGCCCGGGCGCGTTGACGACCCCGAAGGAGAGGTCGGTGGCCTGGAGCGCGGAGCCGAGCCAGGACCAGGCGAACCCGGAGTGGCCCTGCCGCTCGCTCCACGGCGCGAAATGGTCGGAGCACATGGCCGCGTCGAAGCCGACCTGCTCGGCATGGATCACCGCTTCCAGCAGCGCGCGCGGGTGGATCTGCTCGTGGGAGGCGTGGAAGCCGATCGCCGTCATGCCGGCCTTCCCTACCCACGCTCGCCGGGATGTAAGCAGGGGTCCCCTGCTAACGCCTGGTGCATAGCAGGGGACCCCTGCTTACATCCCGGCGAGCCCGGCGACTACTCGGCGTGGGCGCCCGCACCGGCGGTGGCCGCGCCCTCGCCCACCCAGACGGTCTTGACGTTGCAGAACTCGTGCATGCCCTGCGCCGACAACTCCCGTCCGTAGCCCGAGTTCTTCACCCCACCGAAGGGCAACTCCGGGTACGACGTGGTCATGCCGTTGACGAAGACGGCTCCCGCCTCCAGGTCGGTGGCGAAGCGCTCCTGCTCCTGCGGGTCACGGGTCCAGGCGTTCGACCCGAGCCCGTACGCGGTGCCGTTGGCCACCTCGATCGCCTCGTCGTACGACGCGACCCGGTACAGCCCGGCGACCGGCCCGAACACCTCCTCGCTCCACATGCGCATGTCCGGCCGCAGGTCGGTGACCACGGTCGGCGGATAGAACCAGCCGTCACCGGCCGGCTTCTCGCCGCCGCAGAGCACGGTGGCTCCCTTGTCGACGGCGTCGCGGACCTGGGCGTCGACCTCGTCGCGCCCCCGTGCCGAGGCGAGTGGTCCGACGTCGGTGTCGTCGTCCATCGGGTCGCCGACCCGCAGGGCCGACATCCGGTGGGCGAACGCCTCGGCGAACGCGTCGTACACGTCGGCGTGCACGATGAACCGCTTGGCCGCGATGCAGGACTGGCCGTTGTTCTGGCAGCGGGCGGTGGTGGCCACCTCGGCGGCGAGTTCCACGTCGGCCGAGGGCATCACCACGAACGGGTCACTGCCACCCAGTTCCAGCACGGTCTTCTTGAGTTCCCGGCCGGCGATCTGGGCGATCGAGCGGCCGGCGGGCTCGCTGCCGGTGAGCGTGGCGGCCCGGACCCGGGGGTCGCTCAGGATCCGGTCGACGGCGTCGGAGCCGACCAGCAGTGTGGTGAAGGCTCCTTCGGGGAAACCGGCCCGCCGGAACACGCTCTCCAGCAGCAGCGCGGTCTGCGGCACGTTGGAGGCGTGCTTGAGCAGTCCGGTGTTGCCCGCCATCAACGCCGGTGCGGCGAACCGGACGACCTGCCAGAGCGGGAAGTTCCACGGCATGACCGCCAGCACCGGCCCGATCGGCTGGTAACGGACGAACGCCCGGGTCGCGGAGACCGCCGACGCGTCGGCCGGGCGGTCGGCCAGGAACTCGGCGGCGTGCCGGGCGTAGAACCGGCAGGCGCTGGCGCACTTGGTGACCTCGGCCTTCGACGAGGCGAAGGTCTTGCCCATCTCGGTGGTCATCAGCCGGGCGATCTCGTCGCGTTCCGCCTCCAGCAGGTCGGCCGCGGCCTCCAGCCACCGCCCGCGCTGCGCGATCGTGGTGGACCGCAGGTCCCGGTACGCCAGGTCGGTCCGCTCTATCGCCGCGTCGACCTGCGCGTCGGACATCGCCTCGTACGTCTTGAGCACCTGTCCGGTCCGGGGGTCGGTGGTGGCGATGGACATCAGGGCTTCTCCCGTCACTCGAAGAGCGAGTGCCGTACGCCGGGCTCCTCGCGACGGCGGGCGGCACGACGACGTTGGATGACGGCCAGGTCGACGACGGCGATCACCGCGAGAACGACGCAGACGACACCCAACCAGGCCACATCGGCACGGAACGCCAGCACCGCGAAGACGACCATGGAGACGAGCCCGAAGCCCGCCAGTACGAGCCTCAGGTTCAGCGCGCTGTTCGCGTGGCCGACCGTGCCTCGGGCGCGTCGGGGCTGTGATCTGGTCATCGCCCCCACCTACCCGGCGGTGCCGGGGCTAACCGTCGTCGCCGGGGCCCGGTGGTGCGTTGCGTTACATCGACCGCCCGTCGAGGGGCCGGTCCGGGTCGGCGCGAGGAACATGGAGGGCATGACCGTGATCCCTGCCGCGCCGGTGACCGTCGCCGTGGCCCGACGTGCCGACCCCGCCCGCACCGACGAGATGGTGGCGTGGATGCGGGCCGGGACGGCGCTGGCCGAGGTGTTCCCGGGTTTCCTCGGCGCCGGTTGGGTGCGCAGCGCACCCGGCTCGGGCGAGTGGCACATGCTCTATCGCTTCGCCGATCCGGACACGCTGAGCCGCTGGGAGGAGTCGCCTCAGCGGCACTGGTGGTTGACCTCGGCGCAGGGCATCGTCGAGCACACCCGGGTCGAGCGGCGGACCGGCATCGAGGGCTGGTTCGACCCGCCCCGCGAGGAGACCGTGGAGGTGCTCGACGCGGCGCCGACGGTGCCCGCCTCGCCGCCCCGCTGGAAGCAGGCGATCACCATCTGGCTGGCGTTCTTCCCGCTCAGCCTGTCGGCGACGCTGCTCACCGGACATCTCCTGCCCGACCTTCCGGTCGCGGCCCGGGTGCTGGTCATGACGCTCACCCTGACCCCGCTGATGACCTATCTGGTGCTGCCCCGGATCACCCGGGCGCTGCACTGGTGGCTGCACGGCCACCGCGCCCCGTGGCGGGCATAGCACGCGACCCTCGTCCACGACAGTTCTCTGCCGCATCTCCGACACCGACACGGGAGCACCACCGGCCCCACGCGTAGAGTCACCCTGCTGTCGCTCTGTGCTGTGAGGCTGGGGAACTCATGCCTAAACGCTGGACCACCGCCGTGGTCAGCCTGCTCGCACTGGTCGCGCTCGCCTGCGAGGGCGGCGCGGAACCGACACCACGCCCGAGCGACGGCACACCCCGGGCCGGTGCACCCAAGGTCGTCGCGGCGCTCGGCGACTCGATCACCACCGGGTTCGGCTCCTGCCTGGTCTTGACCTCATGCGAGCGCAACTCCTGGTCGACCGGGGACGGCCTGCGGGTGGAGAGCCACTTCCGCAGGCTGGTGGACCGCAACCCCGGGCTGCGCGGCCACAACCACGCCCGTCCGGGCGCCCGGGCCGCCGCACTGGCC
>NZ_SISL01000239.1:0-9151 GCF_004307965.1 Verrucosispora sp. SN26_14.1
GCCGCCGGCCGGCTCGCCGCCGACCCGGCCGTGTACCCGGTGCGCGGGCACCTGGTGTTGGTGGCGAATCCGGGCCTGACCGTCTCGGTACGCGACGAGGACGACCCGGCGGGGATCACCTACGTGCACCCGCGCCGACACGACGTGGTTCTCGGCGGCACGTACCAGCCGGGCGTGGGGCACACCGCGCCCGACCCGGACACCGCGACGGCGATCCGACGGCGCTGCGTCGCCCTCGTGCCGGAACTGGCCGACGCCCCGGTGCTCGGCGAACGGATCGGACTGCGTCCGGCACGCCACGGCGGCCCCCGGGTAGAGGTGGACCGGTCGATCGGTTCCGGGCATCGGCTCGTGCACGCCTACGGTCACGGCGGAGCCGGGGTCACGCTGTCCTGGGGGTGCGCCGACGAGGTGGCCGATCTCGCGGTGGGCGGTTGAGCGGGACACCGGCCTCGGAGCCGATCCGGGAAGGGCTTGACGCTCCGCACAGCATCGAGCAAAGTCGATTTATGTAGCTGTCTTGACACGGGGAGGACACATGAAGGCCCTCGTCACCACCGTCTCGGCTGCGGCCCTGCTGTTCCTGGCCACAGGCAGCGCCCCCGCCGATCCACCGCCGACCGACGCGCCCTGCACCGGGCAGATCCACGCCAACCCCGGGTTCGAACGCGGCACCACCGGCTGGACGGCCGGCCCCCGCATCGTCGTACTCGGTGACGCGGCGCGGCCCGCCCACTCCGGCCGCGCCTACGCCACCTTCGCCGGGCTGGACGTGACCCGGTCGGATCTGCTGCGGACCACCGTCACCGTGCCGGCCGAGTGCGACCTGACGGTCCGCTTCCGGGTCCGGACCACGACCACGGAGAGCAGCCGGAGCGACTACCTGAACGTCGGGCTGGCGGTCACCGGGATACCCCCGAAGACGAGATTCTCACTCGCCTTCGACGGTGGGGCACAGTGGCGCGAGTACGCCATGTCGAGCGGGACGGCGACGGTCGAGCGCACCGCGACGGTCAGCTTCCTCGCCAGCGAGACGGCCGGCAACGGCGTCACGACCTTCGACCTCGACGACGTGACCTTCACCTTGAGCTGACGCCGGAGTGGCCGTCGCGGCCGGGCTCGGACGCCTCCTCGGCGTCCGACATCGCGGCGAGGACCTCGTCGAGGCGCTGGTAGCGCTCCTCGGCCCGCTGGCGGTACCGCTCGATCCACCCGGCCATCAGGTCCAGGACCTCCACTTCGAGGTGGGCGGGCCGGCGACGCCCGTCCCTGCCACGGGTCACCACGCCGGCCTCCTCCAACACCGCGAGGTGCTTGGCCACGGCCTGGAGGCTCATGTCGAACGGCTCGGCCAGCTCGGTCAGCGTGGCGTCCCCGGCGGCGAGCCGGGCCACGATCCGCCTGCGGGTCGGGTCGGCCAGGGCCGAGAAGACGGGCGACAACGTGTCCGCGCTCATGTCGGCCACCGTCGCACGGCGATGCCCGGCGGTACGACGGCTTCCGCCACATCGGTCTCACGCATCATGCGACTCGTTCGACCAGCAGACCGTCGAGCTGCTCGTAGCCCTCACGAACCCCGACCTCCATACCCGAGGCCAGGAACGCGTCCCGATCCTCGAACGAGTCGACGAGCGAGGTGGCGGTCAGCCGGGTGCGCCCACCCAGGTCCTCGAAGGAGAGTCGTTCCAGCGCGACGCCGTCGGGCATCCCCTCGAAGGTAAAGGTCTGGACGATCAGCTCACCCGGCCGCACCTCGTGGAAGCAGCCCCGGAACCCACCCTCGAACCCCTCGGCCTGCTGGACGTAGCGGTACGATCCGCCGCTCCGGCAGTCCCACGTGTCGATCACGGTCGCGATGTCTCGGGGACCGATCCAGCGGGCGAACAACTCGGGATCGGTGTGCGCCCGGAACACCGCGTCCGGCGGGGCGTCGAACTCGCGGGTGATGATCACCTGAGGGACCGTGGGGTCGGCCACGATCCGGGTCTCACGGGTGCTGGCGGTCATGGTGGCGCTCTCCTTCGCGGCAACGTCGACAAGCATGTTGAACTGCTATTTCAACTACGCGGTTGAGCATCGCAGCACGCCCCGATGATTGTCAACCAATTGGTTGAGTAACCTCGGTCGGGTCTCGTCCGCCGCCGAAGACGGCTCTCAGAGACCGACGTCGCGGGCGAGGAGAGCCGCCTGGACCCGATCGGAGACCCCTAGCTTGGCGAAGACCGCGGAGAGCTGGTTGCGGACCGTCTTCTCGCTCAACCCGACCCGGCGGGCGATGCGGGCGTTGGTCTCGCCGGCCGACAGGTACCGCAGGATGTCCCGTTCGCGCGGGGTGAGCTGGTTGAACGGTGCTGGCAGTTCCACCGGCCGGCGCTGCAGGTCGGCCAGCACCCGAGGGCCGACCCGGGGGCCGAGCACGAGTCCACCGCCGGCCACGGTGCGCAGCGCGTCGACGATCACGTCCGGGTCGGTGTCCTTGAGCAGGTAGCCCCGGGCGCCCGCGTGCAGCGACCGGCTCACCACCTCGTCGTCGTCGGCCATGGTGAGCATGAGCACGGCCGTCGCCGGACGGTCCCGCACGATCCGGCGGGTGGCCTCGACGCCGTCGCCGTCGGGCAGACCGACGTCCATGGCGACCACGTCGACCGGCTCGGTCATCACCAGCCGGATCGCCTCGGCGCAGGTGGCGGCCTCCAGCACCGCGCTGACCCAGCCCTCCCCCTCCAGCATGATCCGCAGTCCACGGCGGACCACCGGATGGTCGTCCACGATCAGCACCCGACCCTGTCCGGACATCTCTCTCGCCCCACTTCCGGCCCGACCGCCTCGACCAGCCCGGCTCATGGTGTCAGCCGGTTCCGTCCACCGGAACGGGGGCCGACGCGACCGGCTGGAACGGCAGGCGTACCCGTACCAGGGTGCCCTGCGGTGCGCGGTCCACCAGGTCGCACTCGCCGCCCAGTTCGGCGGCGCGTTCGCGCATGGAGTCCAGACCGACGCCGCCCGGGCGTCGGGCGCGGACACCGACACCGTCGTCGCCCACCTCGACGACCAGGGCGCGACCCCGGCGTACCACCACGTCGCAGGTGGTGGCCTGGGCGTGCCGGGCCACGTTGGCCAGTGCCTCACCGACGATGCGGTACGCCGCCACCTCCACGGCGGCGGGCAACCGGTCCAGTTCGTCCTCCACCCGCAGGCGCACCGACAGGCCGGGGCCGTCGAAACGCTGGCACTCCGCCCGTAGGGCCGATTCCAGCCCACGGTCCAGGGCGGGTGGGCGTAACTGGTCGACCAGTTGGCGTACCTCGGCGGTGCAGGTCCGGAGGTCCTCGGCGAGCCCGTCGAGGATGCCGACCAGTCGCTGCCGGTCGGTGGCGAGCTTGCGGGCGGCCCGTACCTGCATGGACATGCCGGCGAAGGTGGGACCGAGCCCGTCGTGCAGGTCGCGACGCAGCCGGCGGCGCTCCTCCTCCCGTGCGGTGACCAGTCGCTCGCGAGAGGCCCGCAGGTCCCGGATCAGGCGCGCGGTCGCCGCCGCCACCGAGGCGTGCAGGGCGACGTCGCTGAGCAGGCGTCGCTCGACGGAGGTGAAGCGGGTCCCGGGGGTACGGTGTGCCACCACCAGCGAGCCGACGCGCTCGCCGTGGGTGACCATGTCGAACCGTTCCACCGAACCGGTGGGCCGGCCGTGTTCGGCGTGCACCTTCGGGGGCCGATCCGGGTCGTGGTCGGCGGTCAGCTCGACCGCGACGTAGGGCACCTGGAGGGAGCCGGCGACGGTCCGGGTGAGCAGCGGCAGCACGGCCTGCGGCTCGACGGTCCTCTCCAGCAGGTCCCCGAGGCGGGCCAGGACCGCGTACGGCTCGTCGCGCTCCCCGTAGAGCAGGCGGTTGACGCCGCGCTGCACCCGGTGCCGCAACGGTTCGAAGGTCACCGCGATCAGCCCGGTGGTCACCAGCGAGGCGTTCGAGGTGTCGCCGCGCAGCACCAGGTCGCGCAGCAGGCTCACGGTGGAGACGAAGGCCACGATCAGCAGCAGGCTCATCACCAGCCAGACCAGCGTGCGGTTGATCACCTGTTCCAGGCCGTAGAGCCGGTAGCGCAGCACGGCAAGGGTCATCGCCCCGGGAATGGCGATCACCATGAGCACCCAGGCGCCGGAGAGGTTGAGCGCGTCGAGCACCAGTCCGAGCAGGAACAACACCGCGGCGGCGAGCAGGCAGGCCAACTGCTGGCGGGTCTCGCCGGTGGCACGCCGCCAGCGACCGGCCAGCGCGACCAACACCGCCAGCAGCGCCAGCACCTCGACGCCGATCGCCAGCAGCGCGATCTGCACCAGCGTACGGGCCTGGGCGGTGGCGGCCGGCTCGGCCGAGAGCAGCAGCCGACGGGGGTCGCTGAGCGCGGCAACCGCCAACGCCACGGTGGCCACGACGGTGGTGACGACGATCAGGTACGCGACCAGACGCCACCGCCGTCTCGGCAGCCGGCCGTCGGGGAAGACCAGCAGGGCGAGGATGACCAGTCCGTACGGCGGCCACCAGAGCCACTGCCCCACCCAGGCGACCGGAGTTATCCCGGACCAGCTCAGCGACAGGGCGGCGACGGCGGCGGTGAGTCCGGCCGCGGTCATCAGCCGCCCGACCGGATGGCCCGGCACACCGGCGAGCACCAGCGTGCCGAGCGCGGTGAACGCGGCGGCCATGCTGGCGGTCACCGCGACCGGGCCCTGGGCGGCGGCGTCCCGGCTCCACAGGTGGCCGATGACCACGAGCAGCGCGACGGCCGTCCCCGCCACCGCCAGGGCCCGACGGCGGACGGTCACTGGTGGCGGGGTCGGCGACAAAGGAGCCTCCGGGACGGGTCGGAAAGGGGTCGGGTCAGCGAGCCCAGCCCGCCGCGTGCATGGCATTGTGCAGCAGGTTGCCCCGATGGCCGTGTGAGTGCCACGGCAACGCGTCGACGACGTCGGTGAAGTTCGGAGCGTCGCAGTCGGGCAGGTCGGAGAGCACCTCCTCGACGTCGATCCGGTGGTCGCCGAGCACCTGCGGGCGTTCCCGGACGAACTGCTCGACGTGCGCCAGCACCGCCTTGAAGCGTTCGCGCAGGATCTCCGGCGCGGCCGGGCGGTGCGAGGGGTGCAGTTCCACCAGCTGCCAGTCCTGCGAGAAGGCCGGGATCAACTGCCGGCCGGTGGGGTCGAAGAACTCCACCGGACCGTCGAGCTTGTCGTAGTGCCTCTGCTCGTCGAGCAGTTCGGCGAGGTTGCGGTAGACGTGGCAGAAGGTGTCGTCGCCGGCCACCAGCACGATGCGCGGGTCGGTGTCGGCGGAGGCACGGTCCGGTTCACGAGTGGGCAGGGTCATGGTGGTCTCCTCAGGATCACGCGAAGCGTAGACACGCGCGGGGTCCACGGTGGCACCGTCGCGGGTGTCGCGTTCGTCGGCGAAGGTCCGACCTGCCCATCGTCACCCGGTGGGTGTCCCGCCGACCCGGGGCGGATGTCCCGGGTCGGCGGGATCGTGGCCCGTCCGGTCAGCCCAACCGGATCGCCCGACTGGCCGCACGGGTCATGTCGACCGTCGCGGTCACGTCCGGCAGCCCTTCGGCGTGCGCTCCGGCGTGCACCCGTCCCGACCAGTGGCCGTACCGGGCGGCGAGCTGGTTGGCCCGCAGCTCGGCGGCCCCGAACAGGCACGCGCTGAGCGGGTCACGGGGGGCACCGCTCGTCGCCTGCGGGCAGCCGGCACCGTACTGGCCCTGGTTGGCCAGGGGGTTGAACCCGGACCGGTCGCCGCCGCACGGGTCCCATCCGTCGACCTGCGTGCAGCCGTCGTAGTTCGCCAGCGCCTGCGCCATCGCGTTGTGCAGGTGCCGGTTGGCGGACTGGTCGGCGTCGCTGCGGGGCCGGGCCCAGTCGGCCGGCAGACCGTGGCTGCCGAAGAGCAGACCGCGCAGGCCGTCGTCGGACTCCAGGGCAGTGCCCCAACCCAGCTCGGTGTACGCCTGGAGCAGCCGCAGCGCGTTGGAGACCTTCTTGCCCTGCTGCCACAGCGCCTTCGCCGAGTCCCAGGTGCCGGGGTCCGGCGCGGCGGTGCCGGAGCCGGCCAGCATCACCCGGTAGAAGTACTTCTGCCGGCCGGCGAGCATGCTGGCGGCCTTGGCCCGGGCGGTCGCCGTCTGGGCGTCGACCGTCGGGATCGCGGCGGACTCGAAGGCCGTCCGATAGGTGGTGTTCCACCGCTCGTCGAGGAACTTGCGCTCGTCGTAGCAGTAGCCGTCGGGAATCTCCGAGCGGACGCTCCAGGAGCAGTAGACACCGATCGGGAAGACCCGGGTGGCGCTGCGGACCTGCTGCCAGTCGCCGCCGGCCCACTTCACCCGGGACCGCACGGTGATCTGCAGGTCCCCGCTGGTGGTGTGGAAGCGGGGTCCCTCGTTCTCCACCACGTTGACGAACTGCGCCTCGTAGCAGCTCGTGAAGGAGGGACGGTGGGCCGGCGGCAGGCCGTGGGCGGCCAACTGGAACGGGTTAGGCAGGGTGTTGTGCCGCAGCGTGGCCGGCACCGCCCGGGTGCCCAGAGTCCCGGCGCAGGGGGCGATCGAGCCGGTCTCGCTGATCCGGTTGGCGGCGGCGATCTGCTGGTCCGGGCTGCCCCACATGTCGTACTCGGGGATCGCGTCGCTGCCGTTCCAGAGCACCGCGCGGCGGACGTTGTCGGCCTGGTCCCGCCAGCCGTTCATGGCGGTGCGGTAGTCGTCGACCAGCGCGGTGAACAGCGGGTTGGTGGCTCCGTCGTCGGTCGGCTTGCTGAACTGCCGGACCCGTTGGTTGATCTCGTCACCGGCCAGGGCCACCGCCTCGGCCCGCCCGGTGTCGATCCGCCTGGCGTACTGCGGGTTCTGCAGTTGCAGGATGTTGTAGGTGCGGGCGGCGGTCTTCCAGGCGGCGGCGTTGGCCACCGGTCCGGTGGTCCAGGCGCCGCCGACCCGCTGACCGGCCCACTGGGTCAGGTAGTTGATCGAGCCTTCGGGCAGGTAGAGGTCGAGCTGCGAGACCGGGTCGGTGGTGTTGGTCCCGGCCGGAACGGTGAAGGTGCCCTCGGCGGCGGCGCGCAGCGTGGCGAACTCGAACGTCGGCGACTCGGCCTTCGGGAAGTACGTGTTGATGTAGTCCGGGATCGGTTCCCCGGTGATCTCCTTGTGGTGCACGTAGGTGGTGATGACCGTGTTCAGCGGGTCACGGGCGATGTTCTGCAACGCCACGTGGGTGGCGAGGGCCATCGCGTCGACCTTGCGTTCGATGGTCTGCAACTGGGTGGCGATCCGGCCGAGGTTGGCGTGGACCTGGTCCAGCGACCGGGTCAGCGCGTCGAGCTGGGCGACCAGGTTGGCGTACATCTCGCCGAGCGCCGCCTCGATCCGGTCGAAGCGCCGGTCCATGCCCTGGGCCAGGCGGTTGATCTGGTCCCGGAGCTTGCCGATCTCGGCCTGCACGGCGGCGTTCGGGTCGCCGCCGCCGGCGAACAGACCGATCAGGCTCACCGCCGCGCCGAGCAGGTTACCGGTGAGCACCGCGGTGCCCATGGCGACGGCGGCGGTGCTCAGCCCCTGGCCGAGCACGGTGGTCATGTAGGTGTTGATAGCGGTGACCGAGGTGACGATCGCCTTGCCGATCGTCTCCAACTGCTTGCCGAACTTCTTGTCGTGGAAACCCATCACGGTGGAGAGCACGCTGACCGTGGAGCCGAGCCCCTCGAAGATCGTCTTGTTCTCGGCGGTCTTGCGCTTCTCCTCGTCGATGACCGCCGCGGTCGGCTTCGGGTCGCCGTTGAGCGGGTAGGTCGCCGCCCTGGCCACCACCTCGTCGGCCCGGGCCCGTCCGCCCGCGTCCAGCACGGCCAGCGCCGCGTAGGCACGGTCCTGCACCAGCGCGCGGAAGGCGGCCGGGTCGTCGCGCTCGTCCCGGATGGCGGTCAGCGGCACGTAGTGGCCGAGCGTGCCGGCGTTGCCGTCCGGACGCGGTTCGTGGATGCGGGTGGCCAGCAACGTGTCCACCGGGGTGCGGACCGCCGTCTTGGTGCGGCCGGTGAACGCGGCGTCCCACCCGACGGTCAGCGGGTCGTCCACCTTCGCCCGTCGGTGCAGCTCCATCCAGGTCTCGCGGACGACGTCGCGGGACTTCGCGTTCCACGCGGCGTCCTGGTAGCCGCCCCGGACCAGGTTCAGCATGTCCGGTACGACGTTGGCGCCCTCGGCGCCGACGGTGCTGTCCAGGAAGGTCCGCACCGTCGGGCCGGTGAGCACCGCGCCGCTGCTCGGGGTGTCCCCCAGCCGCGCGAGCAGGGCCATCGCCAGGGCGAAGCGGGACCGCTCCTCACCGCTGCCGTCGGGCGCCACCGTGGCGACGGCCGCGCGGGTGCCGTTGGCGTGTGCCGCCACCTGGGCGGCGTCGGCGTTCGGGTTCGCCGTACGCCAGTCCAGCAGTTCGGCGGTGAGCAGGGCGTCGGTGAGCCCGGCGGCACCGTTGTCGTGGAGCTGCACCACGGCAGCGAAGAGCGCACCGTGCACGGTGTGCTCGTCGAACGGCACCTGCTCGACCGCCCGCGCCGGAGTCTGGTGCATGGTCACGGTCAGCACCGCCGCGATCCCGACGGCACACCACCGTCCGAGGGTGCCCCGGCGGCCCGTGGGCCTGCCGTGTCGGCCGGGCGGTCTGCCCGACCCCTTCGCCGCTGTCGTCACCACGTGTTCCTCCCAAGACCGGGACCGGACGGGCCGGGCCGCATCGAACCTGACCGTTCCGAGGCTGGTGGGCGGGACGTCCCGGAGGGCAGGGACGACCGCCCGGCGTCCAGGGACATCTGTACCGGCGGGGTGCCGGGTCATGCGCGAGACCTGCGGCGGTGGTGCTGCGGTAGGCCGCTGGTCGAATGCGGCTCACTCCGCAGTGGGAGTCGAATCTCGCGCCTGAGCACGATGCACACCGACCAGGACACATTGATGCTATTTCCATGTCTCGCACTCTTCGGACACTCAAGGTGGTGGCCACCAGCCTCACGCTGGTCGCCACGATCGCTGTCGTACCCGCCTCCGCCGTGGCGCAGCCCGGCGCGTCCGCCGGAAAGCTGGACCGCACCGGGCTGCGCGC
>NZ_SISL01000024.1:0-30983 GCF_004307965.1 Verrucosispora sp. SN26_14.1
GGCCGGGTGCCCCGGCCAGGGCCGCCGCCACCGCGTCAACGTCGGCGTGCGGGGTCACCACGGTCTCCGCGCCGGAGATGCGACACCCGTCGATCAGGCTGGCATGGTTGTGCGCGTCGGAGACCAGCAGCGTGCGGGGGCGCACCAGCGCCCGGACCGCGCCGAGGTTGGCGAGGTAGCCGGAGGAGAAGACCAGCGACCGGTCGGTGCCGAGCCAGTCGGCGAGCGCGTCCTCCAGCGCGTGGTGGGCGTCGGTGGAGCCCCGGACCAGTCGTGAGCCGGTCGCGCCCAGCCCGTACTCGGAGAGCGCCTTGGCCGCCGCCGCGACCACCTCGGGATGCGCGGAGAGGCCCAGGTAGTCGTTGCCGGCCAGGTCCACCACGGCGTCGTCGGCGGTACGCGGACGCAGCCGACGGGTCAGTCCCGCCTTGGCCCGCAGGTCCGCGCGGCGTGCCAGGGCCGCCAGCCAGTCCGCCACCACCACGCCCCTTCCCCGCCGGTTTCCACCGTCAGGCGTCGTCGCCCGGTCGCACGTCGTCGCCCCGGGCGCTTCCGCCGGGCGAAGTTACCACCCGTCCGGGCCGCCCCGGCGTGGCGCCGTACGGCTCGCCGGAGGGCACCGGGGCGGGGCCGCGCACGTTTCCGCCCGTCGGACGGCCTTGTAGGGTACGTGCCATGCCAGAGATCCTCGACCAGGCCCGTACCCAGGTGCTGGAGGGTGGCGTCGGCCTGGACCAGGCCGGTGTCCTCGCGGTGCTCAACCTGCCCGACGAGCACCTGACCGCCACGCTCCAGCTCGCCCACGACGTGCGGATGCGCTGGTGCGGCCCGGAGGTCGAGGTCGAGGGCATCGTCTCGCTGAAGACCGGCGGCTGCCCGGAGGACTGCCACTTCTGCTCGCAGTCCGGGCTGTTCACCTCGCCGGTGCGGTCGGTCTGGCTGGACATCCCGTCGCTGGTCGAGGCCGCCAAGCAGACCGCCGCGACCGGGGCGACCGAGTTCTGCATCGTGGCCGCCGTCCGCGGCCCGGACGCGCGACTGATGACGCAGATGCGCGAGGGCGTCGCCGCGATCAAGGCCGAGGTCGACATCCAGGTCGCCGCCTCGCTCGGCATGCTCAGCCAGGAGCAGGTCGACGAGCTGGTCGCCATGGGTGTGCACCGGTACAACCACAACCTGGAGACCTGCCGGTCGTACTTCCCGAACGTGGTCACCACGCACTCGTGGGAGGAGCGCTGGGAGACGCTGCGGATGGTCCGCGAATCCGGCATGGAGGTCTGCTGCGGCGGCATCCTCGGGCTCGGCGAGACGGTCGAGCAGCGGGCCGAGTTCGCCGCCCAGCTCGCCGAACTGGACCCGCACGAGGTGCCGCTGAACTTCCTCAACCCCCGGCCGGGCACCCCGCTCGGCGACCGTCCGGTGGTCGAGGGCAAGGACGCGCTGCGCGCCATCGCCGCGTTCCGGCTCGCCATGCCGCGCACCATCCTGCGGTACGCGGGCGGCCGGGAGATCACCCTCGGTGACCTGGGCACCCGCGACGGCCTGCTCGGCGGCATCAACGCGGTGATCGTCGGCAACTACCTGACCACCCTCGGTCGACCGGCCACCGACGACCTCAAGCTGCTCGACGACCTCAAGATGCCGGTCAAGGCGCTGTCGGCGACGCTCTGATGCCGATGGGCGAGCTGGTCGGGACGTGGTGCGACCGCTGCGGTGAGGCCGTGGCGGTCGGCGACCACGAAGGCTGCGCGGCGGCCCGCACCCTGGAACCGCCCCGGTACTGCGCCGGATGCCGACGCCGGATGAAGGTGCAGGTGCTGCCGGTCGGCTGGTCCGCCACCTGCGTCGAACACGGCGAACAGCGAGGCTGAGGCGTGACGTTGCGCGGAGAGACGGTGACCCTGCGGCGGGCGACGGCCGACGACGTGCCCACGCTCGCCGCCATCCGTGCCGAGCCCGAGGTCCGTCGCTGGTGGCGCGGCGACGACGACCTGACCGCC
Source organism: Verrucosispora sp. SN26_14.1 (assembly GCF_004307965.1). Taxonomy (NCBI): domain Bacteria; kingdom Bacillati; phylum Actinomycetota; class Actinomycetes; order Micromonosporales; family Micromonosporaceae; genus Micromonospora; species Verrucosispora sp. SN26_14.1. The sequence goes on from NZ_SISL01000024.1 coordinate 2,001, forward strand.
GCCGTCGAGGCCGACCTCGCCGACGACGACCTTGAGGTGTACGTCGTCGAGCACGACGACCGGGTGGTCGGGGCGATCCAGTGGTACGCCGAGAACGACCCCGACTACCGCCACGCCGGACTGGACATCTTCCTCGACCCGTCGGTACGCGGCCGGGGCCTCGCCGGAGACGCCATCCGCACCCTGGTCCGGCACCTGGTCGACGCCCACGGCCACCACCGCTTCACCATCGACCCGGCGGCGGCCAACACCGCCGCGATCCGCGCGTACGCGAAGGCCGGCTTCCGCACCGTCGGCGTCCTCCGTCGCTACGAGCGCGGCGCCGACGGCCGCTGGCACGACGGCCTCCTGATGGACCTGCTCGCCGACGACCTCCGCTGACCTCACCCGGACCGCGACCCTCGCGCCGCGAGCGCCGTAGCTGCGCCGGGTCCGGTGTAAGGAAGGGCCCCCTGCTAACGCCTCGTGTATAGCAGGGGACCCTTCCTTACATCGCGGACGTCGCAGCGCCGGAAATCCGCTGGCGCCCCGCCGCTGAAATGTCCAGAGTCGGACGATGCCGCCCCTCGTACCCGATGATCGTGCCGACCCGCTGGAGTGGCTGGCCTTCGCGCAGGCCGGAGTCCTCACCACCGCCCAGGCGCTGACCGTGCTGACCGAGGGCACGCTACGGGGTCTCGTCCGTTCCCGCCGATGGCGCTCCGTCGGCCGTGGCCTGCTGCTCTCCGGCAACGGCCGACTCACCCGGACCCAACAACTCTGGGTGGCCGTCCTGGCCTGCGGACGCGGCGCGGTCCTCGCCGGTCCCACCGCAGCTACCGAGGCCGGAGTACGCGGCCTGCGGCCCGAGCCGCTGCACGTCCTCGTGCCGTCGACCCGCCGGTCCGGGCGTACCACCCTGCGCCGGCTGCCGCTCGACATGGCCGCCGTGGTGGTGCACCGGACGTCGCTGCTGCCCGCCGACCACCTTCAGGTCGGCCGGCCGCCCCGGACCAGCACGGCACGTGCCCTGGTGGACGCGGCGAGTTGGGCACCTTCGACCCGCGCGGCGCAGGAGGTGCTGGCTGCCGGGTGCCAGCAGAGACGGGTACTGCCCGAGGAGATCACCGCCGTGCTCGACGTCCTGCCCCGGGCACCACGGCGACGACTGATCCGGCAGACCGTCGACGACATCGCCGGTGGCGCGCAGGCGCTCAGCGAGATCGACTTCGTCCGGCTCTGCCGCCGCGCCGGGCTGCCGGCACCGGACCTACAGGAGCGACGAACCGACACCACCGGTCGTACGCGCTGGCTCGACGCGTACTGGCGCGAGTGGCGGATCCATGTGGAGATCGACGGGGCGCACCACATGGACGTACGCCAGTGGGCGGCGGACATGCAGCGGCAGAACGACGTCTGGACGACGGGTGACCGCATCCTGCGCTTTCCCGCCTGGCTGGTACGCGCCCACCCCGACCAGGTCGCCGACACGGTCCGCCGCGCCCTCGTCGCCGCCGGTTGGCGTCCGGACTCGTGAATCTTGGAAACCTACCGTTCGACGCTGACGGTAACTGTCCAAGATTGACAGTCGTCCCACGCGGTGAGTGCCGCGATGCCGCATCCCGCCTACGGCCAAGAGGCCGGGTCGTGACGGCACAGAAGCCGGACAGAAGGGTCGTGACGCGAGGGCGCCGGGCCGAAGGCTGGTGACGGCGAGGGCGCCGGGGCCGATCGGGTGGTGACGGCGAGAACGGCCGCCGGAGGGACACCGGCGGCCGTTCTCGGGTGGTTGGTCATCGGGTCTCCCCCCGATCAGCCGGAGGAGATGGCACAAGCTTGCCTGCGGATGGGGCCCACCGATCTCAGGCGAACGGTCCGACCTGGGCAGACGGGCGGGTCCCGTGTCGGGACGTCGGGGTGGAATCAGGGGCCGCCAGCGGCGTGTCGGTGTAACGCGATTCGGCCCGCCGACGCTACCCCCGCCGGCCCAGACTCGCCCGCGCCCCGGCTTGCATCCCGACGAGACGCTCGCGCCGTTCCGGATCGGCCTTCCCGGAACGCTCGCTCCTATGGTGCCGCTCGGCCTTCCCAAACCGGTGAACGCCAGATTACATTGCTACTCATCCATGGGAGCGCTCCCGGTCCTGCTGGAGCCACTCTGCCACCACCGCCGGCAGCCGTCCACCCCGACGCGTGCGCGTCGACGCTGCCTGCCCCGTACGACAGGAGCAGCCGCATGCACCACATCAGACGGCCGGGCCGCGCGCGCGGCGACGATCCCGGCCGACGCGGCCACTGGTCGCGTCGTCTCCGCAGCACCGGCACGGTCATCGCCGCCGGCCTGGCGCTGGCGGTCGGCGTACCGGCGGCAGGCGTCGCCGCGCCGAACACCACCGTGCCGAACACCACCAGCTCCACCGCACCGAACACCACCGCCAGCAACGCCGCCGCCAGCAACGCCGCGTCGAGCAACGCCGCCGCTCCGGCGTTCAACTACGCCGAGGCGTTGCAGAAGTCGCTGCTGTTCTACGAGGCGCAGCAGTCCGGCAAGCTGCCGGACTGGAACCGGGTCTCCTGGCGCGACGACTCGGCACTGCGGGACGGCGCGGACGTGGGGCTCGACCTCACCGGCGGCTGGTACGACGCCGGTGACCACGTGAAGTTCGGCTTCCCGATGGCGTTCAGCACGACGATGCTGGCGTGGGGCGCGGTCGAGTACCGGGCCGGGTACGTGGCGTCGGGCCAGCTCACCCATTTGTTGAACAATCTGCGGTTCGTCAACGACTACTTCGTCAAGGCGCACCCCTCGCCGAACGTGCTGTACGGGCAGGTCGGCAAGGGCGACGACGACCACAAGTGGTGGGGGCCGGCCGAGGTGATGCCGATGGCGCGGCCCGCGTACAAGATCGATGCGAGCTGTGGCGGCGCGGACCTGGCGGGTGAGACGGCGGCGGCGATGGCCGCGTCGTCCATGGTGTTCCGGCCGACCGACGCCGCGTACGCCGACAAGCTGCTCACCCACGCGCGGCAGCTCTACACGTTCGCCGACACGGTGCGTAAGAGCTACCACGAGTGCATCACGGACGCGACCAGCTTCTACCGGTCGTGGAGCGGCTACCAGGACGAGCTGGTGTGGGGTGCCATCTGGCTGTACCGGGCGACCGGCGACGCCACGTACCTGGCCAAGGCGGAGAGCGAGTACGACAAGCTCGGCACCGAGCCGCAGACCACCACCCGCTCCTACAAGTGGACGGTGGCCTGGGACAACAAGCAGTTCGGCGCGTACGTGCTGCTGGCCAACCTGACCGGGAAGCAGAAGTACGTCGACGACGCCAACCGGTGGCTGGACTTCTGGACCGTGGGCGTGAACGGGGAACGGATCCGCTACTCCCCCGGCGGGATGGCGGTGCTCGACTCCTGGGGCGCGTTGCGGTACGCGGCCAACACCGCGTTCGCCGCGCTGGTCTACAGCGACAAGACCACCGACGCGACCCGCAAGACCCGCTACCACGACTTCGCCGTCCGGCAGATCAACTACGCACTCGGTGACAACCCGCGCAACTCCAGCTACGTGGTCGGCTTCGGCACCAACCCGCCGAAGAACCCGCACCACCGCACCGCGCACGGCTCCTGGTGGGACAGCATGACCGTACCCACGGAGACCCGGCACACCCTCTTCGGCGCCCTGGTCGGCGGGCCGTCGTCGCCGAACGACGCGTACACCGACAACCGGTCGGACTACGTGATGAACGAGGTCGCCACCGACTACAACGCCGGTTTCACGTCCGCGCTGGCCCGGCTCTCCCAGGAGTACGGGGGTACGCCGCTCGCCGGTTTCCCGGGTGTCGAGCGGCCCGACATCGACGAGTTGACCGTGGAGACCACGGTGATGCAGAACGAGACCCGGGCCACCGGTCTGAAGGTGATGATCTACAACAAGTCGGCGTTCCCGGCGCGGGCGTTGACCGACGCGAAGTTCCGCTACTACTTCCGCCCGGACGGCACCGGCGCGGTGCAGGTCACCCCCGGCTACACCCAGGGCTGCCCGGCGCCGAGCACCGCCAAGCAGGCCAGCGGTGACCTCTGGTACGTGGAGGTCGACTGCACCGGACAGACCATCGCGCCGGCCGGTCAGTCGCAGCACCGGATGGAGGTGCAGTTCAAGGTCGGCGTGCCGGAGGGCGGCACCTGGAACACCGGCAACGACCCGTCGTTCCAGGCCACCGCCGGGCCGAACCGCAACGTGCCGTTGTACGCGGGCGGGGTCCGGGTGTGGGGCGTGGAGCCCACCGGTGACACCGACCCGCCGCCGCCGGACCCGGACGACACGGTCGCGCCGACCGCTCCCGGCGCGGTGACCGTCTCCGGGATCACCGCGACCGGAGCCACCCTGACGTGGGGTGCCGCCACCGACAACGTGGGCGTCACCGGGTACCGGGTCTACCGGGACGACGTGCTGGTCGCGACCGTCACCGGCACCACGTACGCGGCGACCGGGTTGACCGCGCAGACCACGTACCGCTTCCACGTGGTGGCCGTCGACGCGGGCGGCAACGTCTCGCCGCCCACCGCGAAGGTCTCGGTGACCACCTCGGCGCCGCTGCCGACGACGCCCTGCCGGGTCACCTACGGCACCAACGACTGGGGCACCGGGTTCACCGCGAACATCACCATCGCGAACACCGGCACCTCGACCATCAACGGCTGGACGCTGGCGTTCACCTTCCCGCACAGCGGCCAGCGGGTCGGCCAGGGCTGGGGGGCGACCTTCCAGCAGACCGGCGCGTCGGTGACCGCGACCAGCCTGTCCTACAACGGCACTCTCGCGCCGGGCACATCGACAAGCATCGGTTTCAACGGTACGCACACCGGCAGCAACCCCCGACCGACAGGCTTCACGGTCAACGGGGCGACCTGCACCGTCGCCTGATCCCGGGGGCGGTGCGGCCGGGCCGACGCGCTCGGCCACACCGCCCCTCCAGCACGCGCCGACACCCCGATCGGTTCACCATCAGTGCAGATTGTGTGAACATCCATAAGATCCACCCGCACACCGACCGCTCCCGTACCCAACGGCACCCCTGTCAACCTGGGAAAAGGAGCTGAACAATGCGCGGACGACACCGTCGGACACGTCGGACACGCCTGCTGGCCCTGGTGGCGGTCGGGGTGGTGGCCCTCGCCGGGCTCGCGATCGCCCCGATGACCTTCGCCGCCGAGGCACCCCGCAACACCTGCCCCGACCTGGAGGTCATCGGCGCACGCGGCACCACCGAACGCCCCGGCCTCGGCATCGTGCTGACGCCGCTGGCCCGGCAGATCACCCGGGACCTGCCGCAGACCGTCCGCACCACCCCGCTCGACTACCCCGCCTCCGGCAACTACATTGCCAGCGTCCGCCAGGGCGTCACCGAGGTGCAGCGGGTGATGACCGCGACCGCCGCGCAGTGCCCCGGCACCCGCTTCGTCCTGATGGGCTACTCCCAGGGCGCCGACGTGATGGGCGACGCGCTGGCCGGCACCGGCAGCCGACTCGGCGGGCGCACCGGGCTCCCCGCCGACCTCGCCACCCGGGTCTCGTCAGTCCTCCTCTTCGGCGACCCCTCCTTCACCGCCGGTGAACCCTTCAACGTCACCGCCGGCCGACGCTCCGGCATCTTCCCCCGGGGCGCAGGGCGACTGAACGGCTTCGCCGACCGCATCCAGTCGTACTGCAACGCCAACGACCGCTTCTGCCAGGGCGGATTCAGCTTCGCCGCACACGTCAACTACCAGGGATTCCACCCCCAGGCCACCCGCTTCGCCGCCGCCCGCGCCACCGCCGACGTACCGCGCTGACCTCGCGGCTGGTTCCATCTGCGGGCGCCGCTGCGGCACACCGCCGACGGGCCGGCGACGGCCGTACTGCGGCGACGGCAATCTTGGACAGTTTCCGTTAGGAGCTAACGGAAACTGTCCAAGATAGACTTCCGTACCGCACGATCGTGGCGGTGTGGTCGGGTGTGCGGGGATGGGGCGAGCACGAGTCGCCGCAACCCGGCGGGCATCACGAACAACTGCCGCTTCTCGACCGCGTCTCCGTACCGGTCGAGCTGGTAACACTGGATCCAGGTCCAGCCGTACGGCGAATGCCAGTCGGCCTGCTCGCGGACGACCCGCACCGCGATCGGCGTGCGAAACTGCGGACCCGCCTCGCGAGTCAACAGGTACACACCGGGCTCGACCATCGGCGTCCCGTCCGGCCGACGCCGCTCACCAGGCACGACGCGGTACGACCACAGCCTGGTCCACCCGCACCCGGGCGTACCGGCGACGGACCTGGAGCGACCCGTCCCGCTGCACCGCGTGCCCGCTCACCTCGGCCCACACATGGCCGTCCGCCTGCTGCGCCCGGCCGATAACCTCGGCCACGTAGAGCAGCAACTCTCCCACCCCGGGCAGGTACGCCCCCTCCGGCACCCGGATCACGTCCCCCACCGCCACGGTGCCCACCGCCTCCCCACCGAGCACTTCGGCGAGCGACGGCACGGATGAACATCCATCGGCGTGCGCCGACCAGCGCGACGGCGGGACATCGTTCGTCAGTCTCGGTGTGGACACGGGAGCCTCCCTCGTCGTCTCGGTGGACCGGGGGTCGCCGCGGATGCTCGCCCGGCGGCGACCCCCGGGACGAACGCGCCCGCCGGGCCAGGGGGATTGACCTCCACCGAACGCGCCATCTACCGAAACCTTGCCGAGAGTGATGGGATCAGTACACGACGAAGGAGTGTTCCCCCGGGACGTCCGGGACATCCATGGTGGAGGCAGGATGAATGATGCACTTCGAGTGGCCATGGCGGAGGCAGGCGAGACAACCGAAAGCCTCGCTGCTCAGACGGGCGTTGACCCGAAGACAGCGGCCAGATGGATCAGCCCGGGACGCGTTCCGCAGCCCGCTCGGCGCGCAAAGGTAGCCACGATCCTCGGTCGGGACGTTGGTGACCTATGGCCCGATGTCCTCAAACGTCGCGAGCCGCAGTGGCTGCGCGAGTGGATCGACTGGGAGCGCGAAGCCGTCTCGTTGCGCTGGTTCGAGCATTCGTGGGTGCCGGGCTTGCTCCAGACCGAGGCTTACGCACCCGCGACGCTGACCGGCGAAGCCCTCACGGCCGAGGAGGTGGGAGACATCGTGGCCTCCCGCCTCGATAGACAGGCAATTCTCCGGCGCGAGCGTCCGCCCCTGCTGGTCGCGGTCATTCACGAGTTGGTGCTGTTCCAGTCCGCCTACGGCGACCGCGAGTTGATGCGCGACCAGTGTGAACACCTCGCCCGATGCGCCGCCCTGCCCAACGTGCAGGTATTGATCGTGCCGAGGGACGTAGGCATGTATCCGGGTCTCGGCGGCGGCTTCATCATCGCCGAGTTGCCCAGCGGTCAGCACGTCGCTCACGTCGACAGCCAGGCGCCTGCGCAGATCATCGCAGAAGCAGCCGACGTTGCTACGCTGAGTCGCAGGTGGGAGCGGATCAGAAGTGAGGCACTCTCTCGCCCACAATCCCTCGACGTCATCAGGAAAGCGGCAGCATCATGGACCTGACCGGCGCACGGTGGCACAAGAGCAGCAAGAGCGGCAACAACGGCGGATCCTGCGTCGAAGTGGCGGACAACCTTCCCGGCACCGTCCTCGTCCGCGACACCAAGGACCGTGACGGCGGGACGCTGGCGTTCGCGCCGACCGCTTGGCAGGCGTTCGTCGCCCAACTCGCCAAACGAGCCTGACCGACCACTGCGGACATCCGAGAGCGCTCGCCCCACCGGGGGCCGGGCGCACTCCCCGTCCCCAGCCGCCCCAACACCTCCCCGCCAGCCACCACCCCCGCCGATCATGGAGTTGTGGCATCGACAAACAGGGGCGTTTCATCAGACAACGGGCACCACAACTCCATGATCGACGCAGCAGAGCGCGCGACGCGGCAGAGCGCGCGACACGGCACCACGCGCGACACGGCACACGACGCCGCACCACGCGCGTGCGGGACGGGAAAGGGCGGTGGGCGGGGCTCCCGCATCGGGAGTCCCGCCCACCTCACCGTCCTCCGCACCGGAGGTCGGTCGTCTGTGCTGTCAGCCGGCGCGTTCCGTCGCCGCCGACACCTCGGCCCCGAGGGGGACCGTCATGGTGAGCAGGGAGCCGTCGCGGTCGACGGTGGTGGGTCGGGCCAGCCGACGCAGGGTACGCAGCATGGCCGTGTTGTCCGCCTGGATGTGCAGCACCATGGCCGCGTACCCGGCGGACTCGGCCTGCCGGGTCAACCGGCGCAGCAGGGTCGAGCCGAGGCCGCGCCGCTGCCAGTCGTCGCGGACCAGCAGGGCCACCTCGGCCTCGTCGCCCTCGGCGAGCAGGTTCGCCATCGCGACGACCGACTCCGCCGCCCCGTCGGAGCCGGTCGTCGCGGCGATCAGGGTCTGCCCACGCGCCGGTTCCAGGAGCTGACGCATCCGGGCCGGAGTGGGCAGGCAGGCACCGCCAAGGTAGCGGCGTTGGCGGGTGTCCGCCGAGCATGCCTCGTGCAGTTCGGTCACGGCCGCCAGGTCGTCGGCGACGGCGGGGCGTACGGTCAGCTCGGCGCCGTCGGGCAGGACCACGGTGACCTGCTCGGTGGTGCGGCGGGCGGCGGTGGCGCCCAGCTCCAGCAGGGCCTGCGCGCGGGCGTACTCGGCGGGCGTGAAGCTCGGCGCGACCCGGCGCAGCAGATAGGAGCCGCCGTTGGGGTCGGCCAGCAGCATCGTCGCCTCGTCGACTCCGATACGCATCTCGGCGAGTGCCGGACGCCAGGTCACCTCGTCCGCGCCGAGGAGGGCACGCAGCACCTCGCCGGTGGCGTCCGGGTCGTGGACCAGCCGGGTGGCCAGCCCGAGTACGCGGGTCGGCTGGTCCGCCAGGCCGCGCGCCTCGCTGCGCGCCACCCAGCAGTCCCGGCCCCGGCCCCGTTCCACGGCGGCGATCAGACCCGCTTCGTCGAGGGTGTCCGGCGCGTCCACGAGGAAGTCGTCGACGGCGCCACGTTCGGTGGTGTGCACCTGCACGGTGAGGATGTTGACCCCACGTAGCGCGAGACTCGCCGTGAGCACCGACAGGTAGCCCGGTCGGTCGTCCACGGTGGCCCGGATCCGCCACAGCGTCATGGTCGCCTCCTTTCACCTGTCACCCTGGCCTGCCGCTGTTGCCGGCCGGTTGCCCCGTCGTGTCCAGCGGCCACGGGCCCTGCGGTCTGCGTCACACCAGGTCGCGGCCGGTCAGGGGGTGGCGACGGTCGGGGAGCCGACCAGGTCGAGCCGGTCGCCGAGGATCACCGCGCTGGCCCGGACCAGCTGGGCGAGCCGGTCGACCTCGGTGCTGTGGAAGGCGGCCGGGGTCAACGTCTCGTTGTGCTCGCGGGAGACCACGAGGACCAGTCCGGCGCGACCGAACGGCGCGATGGCGAAGTGGCTGCCGTCGGGCATGGTCATCGACCGGGCGCGCAGCGGGGTCACCTCCGGCAGCCGGGGCGGCATCGGCGTACGCCAGCTCGCGTGCCCGACCGTCGCTCCGCCGCCGCCGGTGCGGGAGGCCCAGTCGACCGGTACGACCGCGGCCACGGACCACTCGGCGGCGAGCAGTCCGGGTACCGCGTCGACGAGGGTGGCCAGCCCGTCGGCCGGGTTGGCGGCGACCTGGGCCAGTAGTTCCGCGTCCTGCCCGGTGGTGGTGGGCGCGCCGATCGCCCGCCACACCCCGTCGACGCGTACGCCCGGGATCGCGGCCAGACCGGCCAGCAACCGTTCCACCCGGGCGGCGCCCGGCCAGACCACGGTGAAGTCGTCGACCGCCCGGCCGCCGAGCCGTTCCAGGACGACCACCTGGACGATGTCCGCGCCCGATACCCCGAGGGTGCGCGCCACCTGGCCGAGCGTGCCTGGACGGTCCGGCAGGGTGACCCGTACACGCAGCAACATCTGAACCCTCCGCTCGGCGGGCCGGCACAATCCCGGCAGGCTGAACCCGAGCTTGGCAGTTGACCATTTCGTCCCTGTTGCTGCGGCATGTCCCCTGGGCAAAACCTGACCTTGACAACCTGACGGGGCTGCCATCAACTGTCCGAATGACCGATCCGGCTGCCCGTTTCCCCGCCGGTCTGGACCTCGGCCGTCTCGGCGCGTACCTCGCGACGCATCGACCGGAGTCGGCCGGGGAGCCGCTGCGGGCCGACCTGATCGCCGGTGGGCGGTCGAACCTCACCTACCTGGTCCACGCCGGCGACCGTGACCTGGTGCTGCGGCGACCACCGCTCGGGCACGTGCTGGCCACCGCGCACGACATGGCCCGAGAGTTCCGGGTGATCTCGGCGCTGGCCGCCACCGACGTGCCGGTCCCCCGCGCGCTGCTGCTCTGCGCCGACCCGGAGGTGCTGGGCGCGCCGTTCTATCTGATGGAGCGCGTGCCCGGCGAGGTGTACCGGGCGCGCCGGCAGACCGACCGGCTCAGTGCCGGGCAGCGGCACGACCTGGCCATGGCGATGATGGACACCCTCGCCACGCTGCACACCGTCGACCCGGCGGCGGTCGGCCTGGGCGACTTCGGCCGCCCCGACGGCTACCTGGCCCGGCAGGTACGCCGCTGGGCCGGGCAGCTCGACCGGTCCCGCAGCCGACCGCTTCCCGGCATAGACGAGCTGCGCGACCGGCTCGCCGCAACGGTTCCCGACAGCACCGGTACGGGCCGTCTCGTGCACGGCGACTACCGGCTGGACAACCTGCTCGCCGCCGTCGACCCGGCGACGAGGTCGATGACCGTGACCGGGGTGCTGGACTGGGAGATGGCCACGCTCGGCGACCCGCTGGCCGATCTCGGGCTGCTGCTGACGTACTGGGACGTCCTGGGCGGCGGCGTCTCCGTCGACAACCCGGTCGCCGACGGACCCGGCCCGCGTGCCGGGTTCCCGACCGGCGCGGAGCTGATCGACCGGTACGCCGCCCGCAGTGACGTCGACGTCGGCCCGCTCGACTGGCACGTGGCACTGGGCTGCTTCAAACTCGCGGTGATCTGCGAGGGCATCCACTACCGGCACACCCTCGGGCAGACCCTCGGCGAGGGTTTCGACACCATCGGCGGCATGGTCGCCCCGCTGGTCGCCCACGGGCTGGCCACGCTGAGGGAGGCATGATGCACTTCGGGTACGACGACCGCACCGAGCAGTTGCGCGGGGAGCTGACCGAGTTCCTGACCGACCACGTCTACCCGGCCGAGCCGGTGTACGCCGCCGAGGTGGCCGCTGCCGGTGACCCCTGGGCCCGACCGCCGGTGCTGGCGGGGCTGAAGGACGAGGCGCGCCGACGTGGCCTGTGGAACCTCTTCCTCCCCGATCCGCGCCACGGCGCCGGGCTGACCAACCTCCAGTACGCGCCGTTGGCCGAGCTGACCGGCCGCAGCCCGCACCTGGCCCCGGAGTCGCTCAACTGCGCCGCGCCGGACACCGGCAACATGGAACTGCTCGCCGAGTTCGGCTCCCCCGCCCAGCAGGAACGGTGGCTCGGCCCGCTGCTGGCCGGTGAGATCCGCTCGGCGTTCTGCATGACCGAACCGGACGTCGCCTCCTCCGACGCGACGAACATCGCCACCGCGATCCGCCGCGACGGGGACCACTACGTGATCGACGGCCGAAAATGGTGGTCGTCCGGGGCGATGGACCCGGCCTGCGAGATCTTCATCGTGATGGGCAAGACCGACCCGGGCGCCGACCGGCACCGACAGCAGAGCATGATCCTGGTCCCCCGGGACACTCCCGGGGTCACGGTCCGCCGGGGGATGACCGTCTTCGGCTTCAGCGACGCCCCGCACGGTGGTCACGCCGAGATCCACTTCGACGGCGTACGGGTGCCGGCGGAGAACCTCGTCGGCGCCGAGGGCACCGGGTTCGCCATCGCCCAGGCGCGGCTCGGCCCCGGCCGCATCCACCACTGCATGCGCCTGATCGGCATGGCCGAACGGGCCCTGGAACTGCTCTGCCGCCGAGCCGCCGACCGGGTCGCGTTCGGCCGCCCCCTCGCCGAGCAGGGCGTGGTGCGGGAGTGGATCGCCGAGTCCCGGGTCCGCATCGAGCAGGCCCGCCTGCTGGTACTCAAGACCGCCTGGCTGATGGACACCGTCGGCAACAAGGGCGCACACACCGAGATCCAGGCGATCAAGATCGCCACGCCGGCGATGGCCGAGTGGGTGATCGACAAGGCGATCCAGACGTACGGCGCAGCCGGCGTCAGCCAGGACACTCCCCTGGCCGCACTCTGGACCCACGCCCGTACGCTCCGCCTCGCCGACGGCCCCGACGAGGTGCACCGCGCCAGCCTCGCCAAACGCGAACTACGCCGCTGGACCCGCCCCGCCTGACGGCACCCGCCACGAACGGCGTGCGTCCCTGCCTCGGGGCTGCCGTCCGACCAGAACGAGAACTCCCACCATGACCAGGGCAAATACGCCGATCGAGGTGACCTCGACCGCCAGCACCCATGGCCGAGGTTCGATGAGTTCGTTGAGCAGTCCATAGAGTTCGGCGGTGGAGGCGATGGCGAGAAGAGTCGCTGACGTGGTCAGGATGGTGTTCAGGCGCCGACGCCGGTGGGATTCGGCAGCGGCCAGCCGGTCGTCGAAGGCGCGGAACAGCCCCGAGGCGGCCTGGTACAGATCCTCAGCCTCCTGAATCCGACTCAACAAGGAACGTTCGTACGCGGCAAGACCAGCCGCCTCGTACAGGCGGTCGAAATAGGAACGCCTGATCAGGTCACGCAAGAGGGTGGGGGAATTGATTCCGTTAAGCTTGGCCCGGACGTCACTCGTGACCAGTCTGAGGTCGGCATACCGTTGTTCGAGTGACAAGATGGTGTGCTGCAGTGCGTTTCTCTCCTGGACCGTCGACATCGGCGCCTCCTGAAGAAGCCGTCGGGCCGTGTCGAGCTGGTCCCGCGCCTGCCGGATGTATTCGGTGATCTCCGCAGTCCAGCCGAGCAGTACGCCAGGAAGCGTGGCGATGAACTCGGCCTGAGCGCTGTAGCTCAGAGCCATCCAGTCCGGCGTCTCTGGCGCGGAAACCACTGTGGTGTTCGCCGTACGCAGGACGATGTCACCGTCGTATCCGTAGTCGCCGAGGATGTCGGTGGCATCCGGCGATGGGCGATAACGCACCCACTCCTCCAGTGTCACGGCATCCCGGCCAACGGGGCTGACGAATAGGCTGCTGCCCACGACAGCGGCATCACTGATCTCGGATCCGCAGGCATGTCGGGCTGTTCCGTCGGCCTGAATGACCTGGAGAGAATGAACCACCAACAACGAGTGACTCAGTGCCACCGCCGTGCCTACAGTGCGCTGGACGACATCGTCGAAGGACTGCTCCACCGATGGGTCGTCATTCAGCCCGTTGAGGAATTCCGTGATCACCTCTTGGGCATACTCGGAGAGTCTGCTCCACGCCTCCGTGTGGTCCGAGGTCGCCAAGCGCACCTTCTCGCTGGCTCCCATCACGACCGATGGACGACGAAGCGCCTGGTTGACGAGGTGCACGTCCGCATCGACCAGAGCGCCCTCAAGGCGGAGGCTGTGATTCCCGAGGCTGCTGATCCTCAGCGTGGCGGTGAGGGTCGTCTGTGTCTTCGCGGCGTCCGTCATCGTGATCAACACCGGAGGCAGCGACACGTCCAGCACCCGATAGTCGGACTCCGCCCCCCAGTCGTCGCCGACCGCGTGATCCACGACCGCACTGATCGGTCGCCCGTGCACGCGCACCGCTCGCCCTTCACAACGACTCCTGATCGCGCTGATCGGATCGGCACCGTACCCGGTCGACGCGCTCGATCCGTCCCGACCAGGCGTCAGCCGCACCCGGTCCAGCACAGCGCTGGGAATCGCGAACGGATAGATGTAGACGACCGTGGCATCCTCGACGAAGAGGAAGTCACGGTTCACCCATTCGCGCATGATCCGCAGGTTGGCCGCGAGTGCGGCAAGGTCGCCGGAGAGCCAGGCCTTCGCCGGGTGCCGACGCCTGGTCTGCTCTACCTTTTCGAGGAAGCCGGCCAACTCCTCGGCCAGAACCTCCCGGCGCTCGTGGACGCCCTGATCGCCGGCTCTCCTCCCGGCCAGAAGGAATTGACGCGTTGCCTGGGCACAAAAGACGAGGGCTTGATAGTAGTCCCGCGTCTCGTTGGCGTGCTCGGACAACCAGTCGGTCAATTCACCGCCGTCCAGAATCGACCGGATCCGGCAGATCTGATCGTCCATCGCTGCCACAATGCGACCCGCCTGCTTCTCCACCTCGTCCATGCAGGAGGAATTGACAGCCCTGCTGACTGCCATCCCCTGCGACACGAGCCGGATGTTCTCCAGCATGATCGAGGTATGTTCGGTGATCGCTGTGGAAGGTGGACCGGATCCGGCACCTCGACTCTGTTCCGGAGATTCCGGAAAACCCGTGCGCAACACCTCGGTGATCGTCCGCAGCACTCCACCCTGATCGGCATAGAGATCCCACATCTCGTTGATTCGGGCGTAGAGGTACGAGACGAGCAACAAAAGGAGATCAGGTCGACCGGCAACGTGTCCGACCTGAGCGCGGAGGACGGCCCGCACGATCTCCGAATCGGGGGCCCGGCCAGTGAACAGAGCATCGAGATCAGCCAGGGCATGCGCGTGCCCCGTCCGCGACAGCAAGTCCTGGATAGGGCGTACGTTGTGGTGTGTGAATGCCTCCGTCAAGGCATCGGCTACCGCTGCAGGAGATGGGGTGTCGGTCTGCATCGAATGAAGCGTCGCCACGTTGGAAGCCTCCAGCGCACACTCTGTCCGGGCCTGTCAGAGTAGGTGAGGCTGTCGACCGGCCGCAGCGGCCGACTGATCTGCAATAGCGATACTCAGGGTCAGGCGGTGGCGCGCTCGACGAGTTGGGTGTCCAGGACGATGTGCGGATCGGGGATCTGGTCGCCGCGGATCCGGGCCACCAGTAGGCGGGCCATCTGCCGGCCCATCTCGTCGACCGGCTGGAACACCGAGGTGAGCGGCGGGTTGGCCTGACGGGCGATGGGCGCGTCGTCGAAGCCGATCACGGCCACGTCCTCCGGTACGCGGCGGCCGGTCTCGCGCAGCGTCCGCATCGCGCCGAAGGCCATCAGGTCGGCGGCGACGAAGACGGCGTCCAGGTCGGGGCAGCGCTCCAGCAGCTGCCGCATCGCGGTCGCCCCGCTCTCCTCGCTGAAGTCGCCGTACCCGATCAGGTCGGGGTTGACGCCGAAGCCGGCGGTGCGGACCGCGTCCCGGTAGCCGGCGAGCCGGGCCAGGCCGGCGCCCATGTCCTGGGGGCCGGCGATGGTGGCGATCCGGCGTCGCCCCCGGGCGGCGAGGTACTCCACGGCCTGCCGCGCGCCGCCGGCGTTGTCCACGTCGACGAAGGAGGCGGGTTGGGCCTCGGGGTGCAGCATCCGGGCCGGGCGTCCGCCCAGCACGGTGGGCAGCCCCCGCTCCTCCAGCAGGGTGGGCAGCGGGTCGGAGTCGTGCAGCGACAGCAGCAGGACCCCGTCGACGTGCTGGTTGGTGAGGTGGTGCTCGACCCGTTCCCGCTCCAGCGGCGACTGGGCCATCGCCAGCCAGAGCTGCAACGGCGTCTCCAGCAGGACCGAGCTGATCCCGCGCACGATGCCGGCGAAGAACGGCTCGGCGAAGATGCGCTCACCGGACTCGCTGACCACCAGGGCCACCGAGTCGGTGCGTTGGGTCACCAGGGCCCGGGCCGCGCGGTTCGGCACGTACCCCAGCTCGGCGATTGCCTGCTGCACGGCGGCGCGGGCTTCGGGACTCACCTGCGGGGAGCCGTTGACCACGCGGGAGACCGTGCCGCGGCCGACTCCGGCGCGGGCGGCGACCGCGTCGAGGGTCGGGCGCCCGAGCGACCGGGTGCGCTGCGTTGTCATCGTCTGCTCCTCCGACATGGGCGGACCCGGCACCTGGTTCAGCGATGGTGCCGGGCCACCCGTTACTGGCTGGCCGTCGCCTTATTGTGCGGCCAGACCGTTGCGTCGGATCACCTCCGCGTACCACCTGGCGCTGGACTTGGGGATACGAGTCTGGCTGTCGTAGTCGACGTAGATCATCCCGAACCGCTTGGTATAACCCCAGGCCCATTCGAAATTATCCAACAGCGACCAGGCGAAGTATCCCCGCAGGGGCACGCCGGCGCTGATCGCCTCGTGCGAGGCGCGCAGGTGGGCGTCGAAGTACGCCAGCCGGTCGACGTCGTCGACCTGGCCGTCGATCACCGCGTCGACGAACGCCGAACCGTTCTCGGTGACGTAGAGCGGCAGGTCGGTGTACTCCTCGTGCACCCGGCGCAGGGTCTCCACCAGGCCGGGAGCGTCGATCTCCCAGTTCATGTCGGTCACCGGGAAGCCCCGGGTGACGAACCGGACGTTCTCGCTGCCCGGCCAGGTCGACGGGGCCCGCCAGTACTCCTCCGGGTCCTCGCCGGGCACCGGCGCGGCCA
Organism: Verrucosispora sp. SN26_14.1; assembly: GCF_004307965.1. Taxonomy (NCBI): domain Bacteria; kingdom Bacillati; phylum Actinomycetota; class Actinomycetes; order Micromonosporales; family Micromonosporaceae; genus Micromonospora; species Verrucosispora sp. SN26_14.1. The sequence continues at coordinate 18,521 of NZ_SISL01000024.1, forward strand.
CCACGTGCCGGCTGTAGTAGTTGATGCCGACCACGTCCAGCGGGGTGGAGATGACCGCCAGGTCCCCGTCGTGGACGTGCGCGAAGTCGGTCACCTTCGCCAGGTCCGCGACCAGGTCCTCCGGGTACGACCCGCGCAGGATCGGGTCCAGGAAGAACCGGTTGGCCAGCCCGTCGATGCGCCGGGCGGCGTCCAGGTCGCCGGGAGCGTCGCTGGCCGGGGTCACCGGGTACAGGTTGACGGTCACGCCGAGCTGGGCGCTCGGGATGGCCGCGCGCAGCGCCTGGACGGCGAGCCCGTGGCCGAGCATCAGGTGGTGTCCGGCGCGGACCGAGTCCGCGCCGTTCTGGCGGCCGGGCGCGTGCACGCCCGAGCCGTACCCGAGGAACGCCGAGCACCACGGCTCGTTGAGCGTGGTCCAGTACTTCACCCGGTCGCCCAGCGCCCCCGCCATGAGCTGCGCGTAGTCGGCGAACCGGGCCGCCGTGTCGCGGGCCGGCCAGCCACCGGCGTCCTCCAACTCCTGGGGCAGGTCCCAGTGGTAGAGGGTGAGCCACGGCTCGATGCCGTTGGCCAGCAACTCGTCGACCAGCCGCTGGTAGAAGTCCACCCCCTCGGCGTTGGCCGGGCCCGTGCCGCCCGGCTGCACCCGCGGCCATGACACCGAGAACCGGTACGACTTCAGCCCCAGCTCGGCCATCAGGCGAACGTCGTCCCCGAGCCGGTGGTAGTGGTCGCAGGCGACGTCGCCGGTGTGCCCGGCAACCGTCCGGCCCTCGGTGTGGCTGAAGGTGTCCCAGATCGACGGGGTACGGCCACCCTCGCTCGCCGCGCCCTCGATCTGGTAGGCGGCGGTGGCCGCGCCCCAGAGGAAGTCGGACGGAAAGGTCAACGGCGCGCGTTCGTCGAGGACGCCCACCGCGGGTGGGATGGCGGGGTTGCTCACGACTTGACAGCACCTTCCATGATCCCGCCGATGATCTGGCGGCCGAACAGGATGAAGACCAGGACCAGTGGCAGGGTGCCGACCGCCGTGGCGGCGAAGACCTGGGAGTAGTCGGTGTAGTAGGCGTACGAGAGGAAGGAGAGCGAGACCTGGAGGGTCGGGTTCTCCGGGGTGAGGATCGCGTACGGCCAGAGGAAGGAGTTCCACGTCTCCATGAAGGTCAGCAGACCCAGCACGGCCGCCGCCGGACGCAGCGCGGGCAGCACGATGTTCCAGTAGATCCGGAACGTGCTGGCACCGTCGACCCGACCGGCCTCGATCAGCTCGTCGGAGATCGCCTGGCTGGCGTACTGCCGCATCATGAACACGCCGAACGCGCTGACCAGGAACGGCACGGTGACGGCGTACAGGGTGCCGAACCAGTTCAATTCCTGCATCATGCCCCAGAGCGGGATGATGCCGAGCTGGGTCGGGATCATCATGGTGATGACGATCATCAGCAGCAGGATGTTGCGGCCCCGGAAGCGCAGCTTCGCGAAGGCGAAGCCGGCCAGCGAGCCGGTGAGGACCACCGACAGGGTGACCACCGAGGAGACGATGACCGAGTTCATCAGGCCGGTGAGGAAGTTGGCCGCGTCGTTGTCGAGGACGCGCCCGAAGTTGTCACCGAAGGCACCGCCCGGGGTGAGCGGCGGCGGTACGTCGTTGATCGAGTCCAGGGTGCGCGTCCCGATCACGATCATGTAGTAGAACGGGTAGATCGACAGCAGCGCCGCCAGGACGAGCGCCATGTAGGTCAGCGGACTGGTGCGCCACAGGCGCCGGGAAGCCGAGGTCACAGCTCTCTCCTCACTTGGCCGAACGGCGGACGAGTAGGAAGTTGAGCAGCGACATCAACGCGATGATCAGGAAGATCGCCCAGGCGACGGCGGCGCCGTAACCAGCGGTGTTGAGGTTCTCGATGCCCTTCTCGTACATGTACATCGCCAGGGTCTGGAACTCCCGCTGGTTACCGCCGAGGATGCTGCCGTTGGCGAAGAGCAGCGGCTCGGTGAAGAGCTGCATGCCGCCGATCGTGGAGAGGATGATCACGAAGATCAGGGTGGGGCGGACCATGGGGACGGTGATCTGCCAGAACTGCCGCCACGGGCCGGCGCCGTCGATCGAGGCGGCCTCGTAGAGGTCCTTCGGGATGGCCTGCATCCCGGCGAGCAGGATCAGGGTGTTGTAACCGACCCAGCGCCAGTTGACCATGGTCGCGATCGCGGTCCAGGAGCTCCACCGCTGGCCGTCCCAGTCGATGTTGTCGACGCCGACGAAGCTGAGCACCCAGTTGATGAGGCCGAACTCCCGCTGGAACAGCATGCCGAAGACGATCGCGACGGCGGCCACCGAGACCACGTTCGGGATGAAGATCGCCAGCCGGAAGAAGGTCTTGGCGCGCAGCAGGGTGCTGTTGAGCAGGTTCGCCAGGAAGAGCGCGAGCAGCAACTGCGGGATGGTCGACAGCGCGAAGATGCCGAACGTGTTGTAGAGCGCGTTCCAGAAGTAGTCGTCCTTGATCAGGGCGGCGTAGTTGTCGAGCCCGATGAACGTCTGGTCGCCGATCATGTCCCAGTCGTGCAGGGACATCCAGGCGGTACGCAGCATCGGGTACAACCCGAAGATGCCGAAGATCAGGAAGAACGGCGCGATGTAGAGGTACGGGGAGTACTTCAGATCCAGGCGGTTGAGCAGGAACCCGCGCCGACGCGGGGGCTCGGAGCCGGGTGGTGTGACGTTCGACGGGGGGGCCGTCGTGGCCGAGAGGCTCATGATTTTCCTTTCCCGGCGGGAGCCCTTCCGAGGGGGCCCACGCGCAGGGTGCAACCCAGACGGGGACCGACCGGTGGCGCCCGGGGTAGTCCCCGGACGCCACCGGTGGGAAATCACTGTCAGAAGGCGCCCTGGATGGCGGCGTCCTTCACGAACTGCTCCCAGGCCTTGTCCTTGTTGGCCTGCCCGTTCTCGAACGACCGCAGGGCCGGCTCGAGCGCGTTCTCCTTGACCGCCTGGTGCTTCGGGCCGAGGTGGACCGGCTCGATCTTGGCGACGCTCTCACCGAAGATCTTGCCGGTCGGCGCGTCGCTGAAGTACTCGTTGGTGTAGCTGAGGAACGCCTCGTCCTTCAGCGCCTCCAGGTTGGTGGGCAGCGGGCCCTTGAGCTTGAAGGCGTCGACCTGGCTGGTGGCCTTGGTCAGGAACTCGGCGAGCTTCGCCGCCTCCTTCTGGTGCGCGCTCTGCTCCGGCACGGCCAGCCACGAGCCGCCCCAGTTGCCGCCGCCACCCGGCACGGCCGCGACGTCCCACTTGCCCTTGTTGGCCTCACCCGAGTTGTCCGCCACGATGCCGAGCATCCAGGACGGGCAGAAGGTCGCCGCGAAGGTGCCCTGCTTGAAGCCGCCCGACCACTCCGGCGACCAGGTCGCCGCCTTGGCGGAGATGTCCGACATCGAGGTCGCGGTGTCCCACGCGGCCTTCACCGCGGGGCTGGAGTCCGCGATGATGTTGTTCTCCTTGTCGTAGAACAGGTCGCTGCCCTGCTGGAACAGCACACCGTTCGAGACCGCGGTGATCGAGTCGATGAACGCCTTGCCGGTCGCGTCCTTGTACTTCTTACCGGCCTGGTGGAAGCCGTTCCAGTCCGGCCAGAGCGCCGAGACCTGGTCACGCTCGGTGGGCAGGCCGGCGGCCTGGAACAGGTCCTTGCGGTAGCAGACCGCGAGGCTGCCGACGTCGGTCGGCAGGCCGATCAGGCGTCCGTCGGGAGCCTTGCCCAGCTCCCACTTCCAGGGCAGGAACTCCTTGGAGTGGTCCTCGACGAGCGGGTTGAGGTCGACCCAGTTGCGCGGGTTGGCCTTGAACTCGTTGAGGATGCCCTCCTCCAGCGCGGTGACGTCCGCCGCGCCCTTGCCGGTGGCCAGGTACCGGACCAGCTTCGGCCGGTACTCGCCGAGCTGCGCGGTCTTCCGCAGCTCGATCTTGATGCCGGTCTCCTGCTCGTACTGCTTGACGAGCTCGTCGTAGCCGAACTCGCCGAAGGTGTCGACGACCAGCTTGGCGGGCTTGCCGCCCTCGCCCGTGTTGCTGTCGTCGCTTCCGCAGGCCGCGAGACCGCCGACAGCGGTGACCGCCGCCAGCGCGCCTGCCGCCAGGCGGGTACGCCGCGTGGTGAGGCTCATCCTGACCCCTCTTTCAGTGGTGAGGCTGGTTTATGTGTGGTGGGGGGTGCCGCAGCGCCATCCGGCACCGAACTGGTCTGTCGGTGTCGGGCGCTCGGGGCGGGACTGTGATCCACGCCATCTTGGGAACGCTCCCATGAGATTGCCGGGAGGTATCCGGAGTGTCAATAGCCCGCTGGGAGCGTTCCCAGATCGTTACCGCGAAAATGTTTACCCCGCGCTCACGAACGAAGCGCGGGGCTGCTCAACGTGATCGCTGAGTAACGAATCAGCAGAGTCGGCGCAGCAGCGTGCTGACCCTACCTGCGTCGAAGGCGTCCGGGTCGAATCCGGGACCCACCCATTCCCGCATCGCCCGGTGCTCCGGGTGGCCGGGGTCGCTCAGCGCGGCGAGCAGCAGTAGGTAACCCTGCGGACCGCCGACGTCCTCCGGCGGCCCGGCGCGCTCACCGTCCAGGCAGATCGGGTAGCGCTCGTCCGGATCGGCGGCGAAGGCGTCCTCCACCACCAGGTCGTGCTCCCACCAGTCACCGAAGTCGTACGTGTAGTGAAACCGGGCGCCCTTGCCCACCGCCGCGTCCAGGCGTACGTCCAACTCGTCGTGCACGCCCAACTCGCCGTCGGGGTCGGGTTCGCCGTACTGCACCCCGTCGATCTCGAACGAGTGCAGGTGGCAGTCGCGCCACCCCATCGCGTGCTGTACCACCCGGTGAACACGGTCGAGGGTGTAACCACCGGGCACCAGGACCCGTCGCCAGATCGTGGGACGCAGCCCGGACAGCGACATCCGCAGCGTGAAGATCTGACGTGACATGCTGCGTCATCCTCCCCCGGCATAGGCTGCCAGCATGATCTGCCGAGCGTGCCGGACACGGCGGCACGACGAGTGTCCGGGCCGTAACTGGTGCGACTGCCAGCACCGTACCCCTCGCCCCACCCCTCCGGTCACCGGTCCGGCCGGCGAATGACCGTCGGACTTCCGATCCACGCACTCTGGCCCGAGCCGTCACCCGGGCCGGTCGACGACGACGCGCTGACCGCCCTCTACCGGCGTGCCGACCGACCGCACCTGCGGATGAACTTCGTGACCAGTGTCGACGGCGCGGTCAGCCTCGACGACTACTCCGCCGGGCTCTCCGGTGAGCCCGACAAGCGGGTGTTCGGGCTGCTGCGGATGCTCTGCGACGCGCTGCTGGTGGCCGCCGGCACGCTGCGCCACGAGGGCTACCGGGCGATCCGGCTCGACGAACGCCGTCGTGCCTGGCGGCGGAGGCACGGGCTGACCGAGTACCCGACCCTGGTGGTGGTCTCCGCCAGCGGACGACTCGACCCGGAGCAGGCCGCCTTCGCCGACGCCCCGGTACGCCCCCTGGTGCTCACCCGGTCCGACGCCGTCCCACCGACCGGGCTGTCCACCGTGGCCGACGTGGTGCCCTGCGGCGACGACCGGGTCGACCTCGTCGCCGGCCTCGCCGAGATGCGCCGACGCGGGCTCGACCAGGTGCTCTGTGAGGGCGGCCCGCACCTGTTCGGCGCGCTCACCGCCGACGACCTGGTCGACGAGGTCTGCCTGTCGGTCGCCCCACTGCTCGCGGGCGCGGGCGCGGGTCGGATCACCGCCGGTGACCCGAGTCCCGCCCGACACCTGCCACTGCGGCACGTGCTGCACGCCGCCGACGGCACCCTGCTGCTGCGCTACGCCCGAGGCTGACGCCACCGGGGCGAGTTGCCGTAATCCGCCACGTAGCCGCAGGTCGGCTCACTACCGTGAACCCGGATCGGCAACTGCCGGGAGGCGGGGCGTTGGCACACGAGGTGGTCGAGCTACGGGTGCACGGTGTCTCCGGCACCTCCGCCGAGTCGCTGCTCGACCATCCCGTGGTGATCCGGGTCGCCGGAGACACGAACGCCGGGTTCTACCGCCCCCGCCCCGGCTTCGGGATCAGCGACCGGCCGGGCGGGATGCACGTGGAGGCGTACCGCTGGGGTGCGCTCACCGCGGGCGGCGCGGTGCGTACCCTGTCGCTGCTCTTTCTGCTGCCCTTCATGCTGGTCAACCTGGCGGTGTGGGCCCGGCCGCCGACCGGCGGCAGCGGCAGCCCCATCGGTCCGGTCTGCCGTCTGCTCGCCGCCACCCTGACCGCCGCGTTCGTTCTCTCCATCGTCGGCGTGACCGTGGACATCGTCGGCTGGCAGTGCACGCCCTACGAACCCTGCGTGCGGAACCGCCCGTACCTGTCCTGGCTGTCGTACCTGCCGCTGGGACCGCGCCTGGCGCTGCTCGCGCTGGTCCCGATCGGTGCGCTGCGGCTGCTCTGGTGGCTCGGCGAGCGGTCCGCCCGGGTCTTCGAGGCGTTCCCGGCCGCACGCGGCCAGGACCGGGGCGGCGACGGGGAGGACCGGATCGACAGTCCGGGTTTCTGGAACGACGCGCTCGTGGTGCAGCGGCTGCGCGCCATCCACCGGGCGGTCGGGCTGGGCACCCTGGACGTCATCCTGCTCGGCGCACAGATCAACATCTTTCCCACCCCGGTCGCGTACGTGCTGTTCGTGGCGGCCTGGTTGCTGCTCGCGGCCTGCGTGGTATTGCTCACGATGCCCGCTCGCCGGGTCGGCGACGGGCAGGGCCGGGGACCGGTGGACTTCCGGGGCATCCGCCCGGTGCGGGTCGTGGCCACCGGGCTCACCGTGCTGGCGCTGATCTACACCGTGATCCCGTTGGAGCCGCCCCCGCCCCGTGAGCAGTTGCCCGGTTACGAAGGGGCGGTGGCCGCCTTGGTCGCGGTCCAGGCCGCCCTGCTGGCCGTTCTCACCGCCGCCACGCTGCACCAGCGACGACACGGCGCGGGGAAGGGCACGTCCTGGTTGAGCGGGCTGGCCGCGCCGGTGCTCGCCGCGGCGGCGATCGCCGCCGCGTACGGGTTCTCCGCCGCCCTGGTCTACCGGGTCGCCGACTTCCTGGACCGGGGCGAGATCCCGAACCCGGCCCGGCCGAACCTGCCCGGCGCACCACCGCTGGAACCACCCGTCTCCTACCGGTGGGCCGCGCTCGCCGGCCTGGTGGCGATCGTGGTGGTGGCCGCCACGACCATGTGGCGGGTGCTGAGCAGCCGACGCCGACGACGTCGGATGGCCGAGGAGGTCGTGCGGCGGGACTTCCCCGACGTGCCGCCGGAGGCCGTGAACCGACGCCGGGCAGTCCGCGAGGTGGTCGCCCGGGCCGCGATCGCCGAGCAGCTCACCCCGGCCTTCATCGTCTTCCTGGTGCTCTCGCTGATCGGCGTGGCCGCGGTGGGGCTCGACCTGATCGGCATCGGACCGTCGGACCTGAGCCGACGGATGATCCACACCGACGGCACGGCGACCACGAACCTGGCCATCGCCACCGACGTCGGGATGTACGTGATCGGGCTGGTCGGCCTCGGCATCCTGGTGCTCGGGGTGCTCTCGTACCGGTCCGAGGAGACCCGGCGCACGGTGGCGGTGATCTGGGACCTGGGCACGTTCTGGCCGCGTACGGTGCATCCGTTCGCGCCGCCCTGTTACGCCGAGCGGGCCGTGCCGGAGCTGGCCAAGCGGGTCACCGCACTGACCGCCCGGGGCGACGTGGTGCTCTCCGGGCACAGTCACGGCTCCGTCCTCGCCGCCGCCACGCTGCTCCAGTTGCCGGACTCGGTGCGGCAGCGGGTGGCGTTGCTGACCCACGGCAGCCCGCTGCACCGGCTCTACGCCCGCCTCTTCCCCGCCTTCCTCGGCGACGCGACCCTGCACGAGCTGGGCGACCGGATCGGCTGGCGGTGGGTGAACCTGTGGCGCGACACCGACCCGGTGGGCGGGCCGATCTTCTCCGCGCACCACCCGGGCGAGCGTCCACGCGTGTCGGGGCCGGCCGGTACGGTCGACCGTCGGCTCCGCGATCCCCGCGCGGTCGTCGTCGACCCGGACGACACCGTCCCGCCCCCGATCGACCAGCACTGGCCATACCACACCGACCGGGGGTACGAGGCGGCCGTGCACGAGCTGGCCGGGCGGCTCGACCCGACCGGGCAGCCGCCACGACGCCGGTAGGCGGCCACCGGCACGCAGGGTCCACGGTCGGTCGCCGTACGCGCCCGGCGGGTGGCCGGGGCGTGGTCTCCGCCGCGTCGCGTGGCGGCCTGTCGTACTCCTCCGGCAGGATGCAGGGCGTGTGTGCCGACCGCGACGACCAGCCGACCGGAGCCGTCTGATGACTGACCAGGGGATCCACCGCCCGGGCGAGCTCGACGGCCCGCGCGAGGGGGTCGACCCGGGCGGGCTCGACGGCCCGGGTGAGGGGGTCGGTCGGGTGCTCGGCACCGCCGACGCCACGCCGCTGCAGTTCTGGACGGCGGTCGCCCCCGGCAGTTACCTCCAGCTCGACGACGTGGTGGTGACCCGGCGGGAGCTGCCGGACCGCGAGCCGGTGACCATCGCCGGGGTGGTCACCCAGGTCCGTGCGCGGCACGAGGGCGCACAGTTCGACTCCGACGTGTTCGCCATCGCCGACGGCACGCTGCCGGCGCAGGTGCAGGAGGCAGCGGAGATCACCACCACCCGGGTGGACCCGGAGTTCTACGTGCCGCCGCACCCGGGCGCGGTGGTGCACCGGGCCGAGGGGGACGCGCGCGCCCGGGCGCTGCACTTCGACCGGATGGAGCGACGCGTCCCGATGGGCACCGGGCGCGACGGGGTGCCGGTCTACCTCAACGCCGACTTCCTCGACGGCACCCGGGGCGCCCACGTGTCGATCTCCGGCATCTCCGGGGTGGCCACCAAGACCAGCTTCGCCACCTTCCTGCTCTACTCGGTGTTCCGCTCCGGCCAGCTCGGCGGGGACGCGGTCAACGCCAAGGCGCTGATCTTCAACGTCAAGGGCGAGGACCTGCTCTTCCTCGACCACCCGAACGCCCGGCTGGACGATCCCACCCGGGCCGCGTACGCCCGGCTCGGCCTGGTCGCCGACGCCTTCCCGGACGTCCGGGTGTACGCTCCGCCCCGGGTCGGCGACTCCTCCGGCACCCCGGACGTGCACAACCGACTGACCGGGGTGGACAGCTTCTACTGGACGCTGACCGAGTTCTGCGAGAAGCGCCTGCTGCCGTACGTCTTCGCCGACGCCGACGACGAGCGGCAGCAGTACACGATGGTGGTGCACTCGGTCGCCGCGCACCTGGCCCGCTACGCCCAGCCCGCCGACGGCGGGGTCAGCGTCGACGGGGTGCGCCTGGGCACGTACGCCGACCTGGTCGACCACATCGTCGAGCAGCTCAGCGACGACGAGACCCGCAGCGACTGGGCGGGCAGCGCGGTCGGCCTGGGCACCGTGAACGCCTTCGCCCGGCGGCTGATCGGCAGCAAGAAGGACCTGTCCCGGTTGATCCGGGGCGACCTGGCGACCCGCCGCCCACACTCGATCAACACCGCCGAGTCGGCCCAGGTCACCGTCGTCGACCTGCACAACCTGCCGGATCGCGCGCAGCGCTTCGTGGTCGGCGTGACCCTGAAGACCGAGTTCGACAACAAGGAGAAGCAGGGCGCCAAGCCGCTGCTCTTCGTGGTGCTCGACGAGTTGAACAAGTACGCCCCCCGCGAGGGCTCCTCCCCCATCAAGGAGGTGTTGCTGGACATCGCCGAGCGGGGCCGCTCGCTCGGGGTGATCCTGATCGGCGCGCAGCAGACCGCCAGCGAGGTGGAGCGGCGCATCGTCACCAACTCGGCGATCCGGGTGGTCGGACGGCTCGACCCGGCCGAGGCGTCCCGCCCCGAGTACGGTTTCCTGCCCCCGGCGCAACGGCAGCGGGCGCTGCTGGCCAAACCCGGCACGATGTTCGTCAACCAGCCCGACATCCCGGTGCCGCTCTGCCTGGAGTTCCCGTTCCCGGCCTGGGCGACCCGGGTCTCCGAGGCCGGTGCGGCACCGTCGCAGACGTTGCGCTCGATCACCCAGTCCGCCGACCCGTTCGCCGTGGTGGGTTCCGGCGGCGGCAGCGCCGACGACGACATCCCCTTCTAGACGACATCGTCTTCGCCACGAGGAGAGGGCTACCCGTGAAGATCCTGCACACCTCGGACTGGCACGTGGGCAAGGTCCTCAAGGGGCAGTCCCGGGCCGAGGAGCACAAGCAGGTGCTGGCCGGTGTCATCGACATCGCCCGCCAGGAGCGGCCCGACCTGGTCGTCATCGCCGGCGACCTCTACGACACCGCCGCGCCGACGGCGGAGGCGACCCGCCTGGTCACCCGCGCGTTGACCGCGCTGCGCCGCACCGGCGCCGACGTGGTGGCCATCGGCGGCAACCACGACAACGGCGCGGCGCTGGACGCGCTGCGCCCGTGGGCCGAGGCCGCCGGCATCACCTTGCGCGGTGCGGTCCGCGAGGATCCGGCCGAGCACGTCGTGGACGGCACCACCGCCGACGGGGAACGCTGGCGGCTGGCCGCGCTGCCGTTCCTGTCCCAGCGGTACGCGATCCGCGCGGTGGAGATGTACGAGTTGACCGCCGCCGAGACCAACCAGACGTACGCCGACCACCTGGGCCGCATCCTCACCCGGCTGACCGAGGGTTTCGACGAGCCGGACCGGGTGCACCTGGTCACCGCGCACCTGACCGTGGTGGGCGCGAGCACCGGTGGCGGTGAGCGGGACGCGCACACCGTGCTCGGGTACGCCGTGCCCGCCACGGTCTTCCCCGGCACCGCCCACTACGTCGCGTTGGGGCACCTGCACCGCGCCCAGCGGGTGCAGGGGCCGTGCCCGATCCGCTACAGCGGCGCCCCGCTGGCGGTGGACTTCGGCGAGCAGGAGAACGTCCCGTCGGTGACCCTGGTCGAGGTGACCGCCACGACGGCGGCACGGGTCCGGGAGGTGCCGGTCGCGGAGGCGACGGCGCTGCACACGGTACGCGGCACGCTGGCCCAGCTCGCCGAGATCACCGCGCCGGAGGGCTGGCTGCGGGTGTACGTCCGCGAGCAGCCCCGGGCCGGGCTGCGGGAGGACGTGCAGGAGCTGCTCCCCCGCGCGTTGGAGATCCGCATCGATCCGGAGCTGGTGCCCGCGCCGGGCAGCGGCACCCGGGTCGCCCAGCGGGCCGGCCGGTCGCCCCGCCAACTCTTCGCCGACTACCTGGACAACCGGGGGCACGCCGACGACGGAGTCCGGGAACTCTTCGACGAGCTGATCGAGGAGGTCGAGCACTGATGCGGCCGATGCGGCTGGACATGGCGGGCTTCACCGTCTTCCGGGACGAGACCACCGTCGACTTCACCGACGCCGACTTCTTCGCCCTGGTCGGGCCGACCGGTTCGGGCAAGTCGACGGTGCTCGACGCGATCTGCTTCGCGCTCTACGGCACGGTGCCGCGCTGGGGTGGCGCGCGCGGGCTCGGCAACGCGCTGGCCCCGTCGTCGACCGAGGCGCGGGTCCGGCTGGTCTTCGAGTCCGGCGGGGCCCGCTACGTGGCCACCCGGGTGGTGCGCCGGGACAGCCGGGGCAACGCCAAGACCGCGAACGCCGGTCTGCAACTGATGCCCGACGGTTTCGACGTCACCAAGCTGGACACCGGGCTCAGCCCGGAGGACCTGGGCGAGGTGGTCGCCGGTACGCCGGCCGAGATGGAGACCGCCGTGCTGGAGGCGGTGGGTCTGCCGTACGAGCAGTTCACCAGTTGCGTGGTGCTGCCGCAGGGGCAGTTCGCCGACTTCCTGCACGCCCGTCCCGCGACCCGGCAGCAGATCCTGGTCAACCTGCTCGGTCTCGGCGTCTACGAGCAGGTGCAGCAGCGGGCCACCGCCCGCGCCGGGCAGGCCGAGGCCAGACTGGAGACGGTCGACCAGCTGCTGGCCGGGCTCGCCGACGCCGACGACGCCACGTTGGCTCAGGTCACCGACCATGTTGGCCGGATGCGGGAGTTGGCGGAGGCGGTGGCGGCAGCCGTACCGGAGCTGGACGCGGCGCGGGCGACGGTGCGCGAGGCCGGGTCGGCGCTGGCGGCGCTGGACGCCGAGTTGACCGTGCTGGGCGAGGTCCGGGCACCGGACGGGGTGGCCGAGGTGGCCCGGGCGGTGGACGCCGCGCGGTCCGAGGCGGACGCGGCGGCGGGCGCGGTGTCGCTGGCCGAGGAGCGTGAGGAGAAGCTGCGCGGGGAGTTGGCCGCCGCCGGTGACGAGAGCGCGCTGCGGATGCTGCTGCGCGCGTACGCCGACCGGGACCGGCTCGCCGCCGAGGCGGAGCAGGTACGCGCCGTGGTGCGGACCGCCGGTGCCGAGCACGAGGCGGC
>NZ_SISL01000240.1:0-9118 GCF_004307965.1 Verrucosispora sp. SN26_14.1
CAGCGGCCCGCGTCGCGGCCCCCGGCCCCGCCGATCATGGCGTCGCGGCCCCCAGGTTCGTCGATCATGGCGTCGTGGCCCCCGGGTTCGTCGATCATGGCGTCGTGGCACCCGGTTTGTCGAATTATGGGGCGTTATGTCGTCGCCACGAGTCCATGATCGACGGGGCGCACGGGTGCTGGGCGCACGGGCACTCCGGGCGTGGGGCGGTGTGGGTGGTGGGGCGGGTGGGTACGAGGGGGGCCGACCGCCCGACCGGTGCGGACGCGATGGGCCCAGGCAGCTCTCCACCGTTCGGGGGAGGCGCGGTCGGGGCTCCATCGACGGCGGCGAGATCCCTTTTTCGTCCTATTCACACCGTAAAATCCGGCATGACGGGCACGACGGATAGACGAGGTGCATCCGCTATCCGGTCAACCGGGCGGTATCGACCGGTGAACAGCGACGAATTGTGACGCACGCCACCAAGCGGGCTGATGGCAACGGGCCGAAGGCTTTCTAGCCTCGGCGGGTGCATCCCGACGACCCCATCGACCAGAAGCTGAACCCCGAGCGACCGGCGAGCCGTACGGCCGACGGAGCATCCTCCGAAAGGACGACCGGACGACACCGCCGCGTGGTGAACCCACGTCGTGGTGTCCGTGCCCGGCTGGCCTCCACCCCGGTCCGGGTGGCCCTCGCCACCGGCGTGACCTGCTGCCTCGGCGCGGCGGCGGTGGCGACGGCGACCGCCGCGACCAGGGCCGCGCCGAGTCGACGCAGGCGGAACGCCCGGGACCGGGCGGGATCGTGGCGAGACATGTCGGGCTGCCTTCCAGGCCGATCGGGTGTCCGGAGGGGTCCGTGCGGCGTCACCCGGTGCCTGAGAGAAGCCTGCGGGAACGGGAGAGTGGTGCCATCTGGCGCAGGACGGCATTCGACCTACGACCTTTGTCGGAAAACCACCCCGTTGCCGCGTCCTCGCATATCGCGCCGGCACCCGGGGTACGTCGATCTTCAGCGACCGTGGCGAGGATGGTGCGCCGGTCTCCCGACCGGGAATCCCCGCCGCCGAGGAGGAGTGGATGATGTCGATGCGTAGGTGGCTTGCCGGTGCGGGCGTGGTGGCGTTGGTCGTCTCGACGGGGGCGTGCGGTGACGCCACCCCGGATGCCGCCGCCACCCCCGAGGCCACGGGCACGCCGGCCGCCAGCGCGACCTCCGCCGCGCCCACCCCGACGGAGGCGTCGCCGTCGCCGACCAGCGCCAATCCGCCGGTGCTGTCCGGCGACCGCCAGGTCACGATCACCCGGGTCGACGCGGTCGAGTCGGGGCTGTCGTTGACCGACGAGCGGCTGGCCGAGGTCGACGGCGACGAGGGCCGGCAATTGTTCGTGGCGACCCCGGTCGAGGGGCAGACCTTCCTGATCAAGTCGTACCGGGGTGCCGGCGGTGGCCCCGGCACCGGCGAGCCGGTCTGCTGGCAGGTGCAGAACCCGGGCAACTCGCAGCCGCTGGTGGTGCAGGGCGCGGAGTGCCAGGAGAGCGAGCAGCGGCAGCTCTTCACCATCGCGCCGAACCCGGAGAACGCGGAGACCTACCTGATCAGCAACAACTCGGCGTACCTGCGGAACACGCGGAACAACGGCCTGATCATGGAGGAGCTGGGTGACGCCGCGCCGTTCGACAGCTTCCGCTTCAACGACAACGGCGCCGCGCCGTCGTCGTGAGTGCAAGGAAGGGTCCCCTGCTATACACCAGGCGATAGCAGGGGACCCTTCCTTACATCCGGGGGTCGGGTGTCAGCCGCGCCGCCACTTCTGGTTCGCGCCGCCGAGGCACTCCCAGATGGCGAGGCGGGCACCGTCGGCGTTGACCCATCCACTGATGTCGACGCACTTGTTCGCCTGCGGGTTGACCAGGTCACCCGCGGCGGAGAGGACGAACTGCTGGGCCGCGTTGCCGCTACAGGTAGCGATCTGGATCGCCGCGCCGTTGTCCCGGGAACCCCAGGCCACGTCCATGCACATGTTGTTCTGGGTACGCAACGTGCCGTTGACGAAGCTCCACGACTGCGCCGCCGTGCCGTTGCAGTTCCAGGTCTGCAGCGGTACGCCGTCGGAGAAGTTCGAACTCGGCACGTCGATGCACTTGTTGTTCCAGTTGCTGATCAGCCGGTTCCCGCTGCCACCGCCGCTGGTGACCAGCGTGAGCCCGTACGCGCCGAGGATCTCGTTGACCGGCTGGAACCAGGTCTCTCCGCCGGTGGAGCAGTCGCCCCAGCCGCCGGAGGTGACGCCCTGCGCCTGGTTGCCGCTGAGCCAGGCGCCACCCGAGTCGCCGCCCTGGGCGCAGGCGTTGGTGCGGGTCAGGCCGTGCACGGCACCCTGCGAGTAGTTGACCGTCTGGTTGCGACCCAGCAGCGTGCCGCACCGCCAGCCGGTGGTGCGACCGGACCGGCAGACCGAGCTGCCGATCGCGGCGTCCTGGGAGCCGGCCACCGACACGTTGCCGCCGGAGTAGTTGTTCACCCACGGTTGCGGGGTCCAGTTGCTGTTGGTCCGCACCCAACCGTAGTCGCGGCCGGGGAACGTCGAGCCGGCGAAGGTGCCCTGCGAGACGTTGTTGTAGCCGAGCGTCGGGCTGCCGACCCGGCCGCAGTGGCCGGCGGTGACGAAGCCGCCCTGCACCGCGAAGCCGACCGAGCAGAGCGTGTTGCCGTTGATGACGTACTGGTCCCCACCCCGGATGTCGTAGTTGATCCGGGGCGCTTCGGCGGACTCGACGATCCGGACCAGGGCCGCGTCGACGCCGCTGGCCTTGACGAAGGCGGCGGCCTCGGCGGTGGCACCCCGGCCGGCGGTCACCACGATCCGGTTGGTCGTCACGTCGACCGCCCAGCCGTGGACGGCGTCCGGTGGCGCCTTGCCGGCGTGTCGGTCGAGCGTCCGCTTGATGCCGTCCAGGGTGGATTCGCTGCGGGCGGCGGTGGTCACCTCGGCACCTTCGGCGCGGACGGCGGCGGCCAGCGACGGGTCGGTGACCGCCACGGTCAGCCTCGTTCCGCCGGCCGGGATCCAGGCACCGGCGAAGGCCGTACCGAGTCGGGCCCGTAGGCGTCGCTCGACGGTGGCGGCACCGGCCTCGACGCGGAGCCGGGTCAGCACCTGCGCGTCGGTCAGCCCGAGGTCGCGGCGCATCGCGCGGACCATCTCCGGCGCGAGGCCGGTGACCGAGGTGTCGGCGGTGGGGGTACCGGCGGTGTCGGCGGCGAGCACGGCCGGCGGAGCGGCGAGTGGGGCGAGACCGGCGACCAGGACGGCCGCCAGGGCCGCGCGCAGGGCGCGTGGCGCTCGTGGCATGGGACTCCTCCTACGGGGGTGGGGCGACGCGGGGGCATCACCGGGAGTTCGACCAAGAGAGCGCTCTCACGATCAAGTCTGTCGATGTGACAGGTAACTGTCAAGACTCCTGCCAGTTATGTCGGCGCATGATTCGTCCAGGTCGGACGGCGGGGTGGTCAGCGGGAGGGTGTTCGGGGTGGCAGCCAGCCGACGAACCGCTCATGCAGTTCCGCCGGGCCGGTCCCCGGGTGCCGCTCGGTGAGCTGCCGGAGCGCCTCCTCCCAGAGGATCGCCAGATAGACCAGCAGATCGGTGCGGCGGGTGCCGTACTCGGCGAGGAGGTCCCGCTTCGCCCGCCCGCACGGCCAGTCGGTCCCGCAGGCTCGGCACCGCCAGGTGGGGCGGGACGCCACATGGTCCCGGCAGCGTGCGGTGGGTACGACGTTCGCCGCTCTGGTCGCGGGCACGGCAGATCCTCCTCCGTCGGCGGGGGGTGGCGCCCGCCCGTCGGCGGCCCCCGGAGCGACGTGGGTGGGCCCCCACCGCACCACGTCGCCTGACGGATACCTTGCCCAGAGTCTCCGTGCAATCACACAGCGTTGTGATATTTCCGTCGTCGATCACGGACCGGACGCGGCACCGGCTCGGAGATACCTCCCCGACCCGGTGCCCACCACGCCTGTCGGATCAGGCGACGAAGCGGGTCCGCCGCCGACGCGCCAGCAGGAAGCCGCCCGCACCGGCGACGACCAGCAGGAGACCCGCCCCGGCGAGCAGGCCGGTGGAGGCGCCGGTGATCGGCAACTCACCGCCTGCTCCGCCGCCGGTCGGGTTCACCCGGATCGCGGCGGTGTCGTTGCCGGGGTCCAGATCCGCCATCGCGCCCTCACCCGACCTGGTCTTGAGCGTGACCGTGCCGGTCTGACCGCCGGCCCGGTCGACCCGGAGACCGAACTCGAACGCCACCCGCTCACCCGTGCTGATCGTGCCGCCGGCCTGGCACACGTAGCGCCGTCCGCCGGGCTTGCCGGGCGCGTACTCCTCGGAGTCCAGGTCGCTGCAGGACGTCGGAACGGTGACGGCGGTGACGCCGTCCGGCAGGGTCACGTGCGTCGGGACCTGCAGACCGCCCTGGCCGTCGGCCCCGGCGCGCGCCGGCCCGTTGTTGAGGTAGCCGACCCGCATCGGGACGGTGGCGCCGACCGCGCCTCGGACGGTCGCGCCCTCGGCGGCGACGTCGCCCCGCAGGTCACCGGCGACGTCCAGCCGTACCGAGATCTCGTTGCTGAATCCGTCGACGTCGGTCTGGGGGTGCGAGCGGGCCCGCATCTCGTCCACCGCCGCCAGCGTCAGTTCCTCGTCGGTCCCCCGGGGGCCGAGCGGTCCGGGCTTGCGGATCAGGTCCTGGTACTCCTCCCAGTCGGCCGGGGTGAACCAGGTGTAGTGGCTGTGGTGCCGGTTCGGTGCCCAACTGTCGGTCGGGACGGTCCCGCCGAAGGTGGAGTCCACCCGCACCGTCTCCCCGGGCTCCAGCGAGTCGTCGAACGTGCAGACGAAGACGCTGTCGTCCCGTGCAGGGTCGCCGTACTCGCAGTTCCGGTACCGCTTCGACGGCGTGAATCCGAGCGAGCCGGACACGTACAACCGCAGTCCGTGGGCGGTCGTCGTGCCACGGTTCGACACCGCCAACGGGACGTCGACGCGGGCACCGAGACTGCTGTCGAGGCGGAGGTCGCGGCCGTTCGCGCTGACGAGATCGACGCCCTCGCCGACGGTGACGGTGGCCCGGTAGGTCCCGGCCGCGAAGCGAGGCTCCGTGACGGTGACGACCACCTCACCGCGTTGGCCCGGCTTCGCGTCCGCCGCCGCCGTCACGCGCAGGCTGAACAGCTCCGTACCCCAGTCGGTGTCGGTCGTCAGAGCGCAGTCCAGCACGGGTCCCGCCGTCGTGCAGAGCGGAGGACCGCCCGCGTGTCGGACGTCGGCGAACGCCATCACGTCACTGCGGTCCACCCGCATCCGGTAGGTGGTGTCGTAGTTGCCGCCGCGCTGCTCGACCGACATCCACTTGCCTCCGACGCCGGGAGCGACGGTGACGCTCCGCAGGCGAATGTCGCTTCGCGGCGCGGCCGTCCGGTCGGCGGCGGCCGGAGGCGTCGTGGTCGGAGCCGAGGTGGTCGGCGCGGAGGTCGGTTCGGCCGCGGCGGGCGCGCCGCCGACGGCAGTGGCGACGAGTACGCCGACGACGGCCACACCGGCGAGCCGACGCCGGAGAGCGGAAGATGACATGGCGGATTCCTCAGGGTACGAACGGCGAGGTGGAGCGGGGCTACCCGGCGGACGGCGGGCCGGGTGGGCCGTGCCGGGCGCGGAGCCGGAGCGTGGTGGTGCGGCGGATCCTGGGCCGGGTAAGCCTCTCACGGCGTCGGGCCGGCGCGGATCAGCCAGCCGGTTGCCGTCGCCGGTGGGAGAGGTCGGCATGGTGGTGCCCGCCCGGGTGGCTGTCCGGGTCGGTGTGCACGGTCGCGCTGGTCAACCGGGGCACCGCGTGGGTGAGCCGGTGCTCCGCGTCGGCGGCGATCTCGTGCGCGGCGACGAGGCTGAGACCGGCGTCGACGACCAGGTCCGCCTCGGCGTGCAGGCGGTGGCCGATCCACCGCAGGCGTACCCCGGTCACGTCCCGGACGCCGTCCACGTCGCGCAGCGTACGTTCGGCCCGGTCCACCAGCGTCGGGTCGACCGCGTCCATCAGCCGGCGGTAGATCTGCCGTCCGGCGTCGGCGAGCACGACGGTGATGGCGACGGCGATCGCGAGACCGACCACGGGGTCGGCCCAGCGCCAGCCGAGTGCGGCGCCGCCCGCCGCCGCGACCACGGCCAGCGAGGTGTAGCCGTCGGTGCGGGCGTGCAGGCCGTCGGCGACCAGGGCGGCCGATCCGATCCGCCGTCCGACCCGGATGCGGTAGCGGGCGACCAGTTCGTTGCCGACGAACCCGACGACACCGGCACCGGCTACCCAGGGAACATGACTCATGTCGGTGGGGTGCAGCAGCCGGCCGATCGCGGTCCACGCGGCGGCGACAGCCGACGCGGCGATGGCCGCCACGATGATGATGCCGGCGATGTCCTCGGCCCGCCCGTACCCGTACGTGTAGCTGCGGGTGGCCGCCCTCCGTCCGAGCAGGAAGGCGATGGCGAGCGGGACGGCGGTCAGCGCGTCGGTGACGTTGTGCAGGGTGTCGCCGAGCAGCGCCACCGAGCCGGAGTACACCACGATGACCGCCTGGGCGGCGGCGGTGACACCGAGCCCGACCAGCGAGATCCACAGTGCCCGCAGCCCCTCGCGGGAGGTCTCCAGCGCCGGGTCCACCCGGGTACGCGAGTCGTGCGAGTGCGGTACGGCCGCGTGCCGCAGCCGGTGCCACCGGCCGGGCCTGCCGTGGTGACGGTGGTCGTCGCGGCGGTCGTGGTCGTCGTGGTGGTGGTGATGGTCGTGCCGGCCCTGGGTCACGTGTCCCCCCGAGGAGAGCGGGGCCTGTGGTCCCGGCGATAATATGTGCCCATGTACGCACGCGACAACGTTGCAGGAGCCAGTGAGCGGCAACAACCCACCCCTGGCGACGGTGAGGTCGAGGCGGCCGTGCAGATGCTGCGGATGCTGGCCGACGGCACCCGGCTCCGCCTGATGTGGCTGCTCAGCACGGGCGAACACGACGTCGGTTCCCTGGTCACGGCCGTCGGTGCGGCCCGCCCGGCGGTCTCCCAGCATCTCGGCAAACTCCGCCTTGCCGGGCTGGTCAGCGTACGCCGGGACGGTCGCCGCGCCCTCTACCGCGCCCGCGACGGCCACGTACGCCGACTGGTCGCGGAGACGCTGCACGCCGCCTCCCACCGCGTGACCGGTAGCCCCGAACACGACTGACCGGCCCTGTCGTGGCGCCGGAACCGGAGGTCGAGGGGTCGGCCATCGCGGAGGCGTCTGCGGGACCGTGTCGGAGTGCTTCGCGGTCGGTCCGGTGGGCGGTCCGCTGCGACAGAGCAAGGGGGTACCCGGCCGCTGTCGAGCTGATAGCACAGACGGTTCAGCTCGACAGGGCCCCCGCTGTAGGTCGCCTGCCCTCAGCCTCGGCCACGGCTCGGACGGTCCTGGCACCGGTCAGGACGAGGCGTCCTGCACCAGTCGGAGTTGGCCGATCTCGGCGACGTTCTTCATCAGCTCGGCGTTGACCCAGGCGAGCAGGTGCGCGACGGTGTGTTCCGGATCGCGCGGCCAGGGAAACGGAGCAACCTCGTCGAGGTCGGTGTCGGTGAGCCGGTCCAACACGGTCGACCACTCCGCCCGCAGTTCGCGCAGCCAGGTGACGGTGGGCTCGCCGTCGCCCGGCCAGTGGACGTCGGTGCGCTCCCGGGGTGACCGGCCCTGGAGATGGTCGATGGCCACGCTCCACCACCAGCCCACGTGCCAGGTCAGCCAGGCGATGGTGGGGACCGGCACCGGGTCCGGCTCGGTGTCGGCCCAGTCCGGCACCCACCGGCCGGCGTCGTCCGGGCGGACCGTCCAGGAGAGCGCGGCGACTTCACAGCGGAAGTGCGCCGGCTCCAGCCGGTCCAGGTGGTATTCGAACAGCGACCAGGTCAGGTCGAACTGCCAGCGCAGCAGGTCACGACGGGAAGACGGCATCCGGCGATCCTCACACCCGGTGGCGGCCCGGTCGAACGGTTATCCCGGGCCGGCCGCAGTCGGGGACCAGGGCCAGGGCACGTCGCGGAAGGCCGCCTCGACGAGCAGCGCCTCGACGCCGCGCAGGAACGGCGCGATCCGTTCGGCGGGGAAGTAGCGGGTGTCGGCGGTGACGACCAACTCGACCGCACCGGGCGCGTCGAGCACCTGGACCCGGCAGCGCCACGGGAACCGCTCCAACTCCGGCAGCCAGCGGAACGCGCTGTCGCCGACCATCGCCCGCAGAGCGGTCTCGTCCGGGCCCGCCGTCGTCGGGTCGACGTCGCGGGCCAGCCGGGCGTCGTTGAGGTAGCAGTACGCGGACAGGAAGGTCCGGTGGTCGTGGCCGAGGTCGGTGAAGGTGCGCTCCCACACGGCCGGGTCGTAGTAGGCGTGCCGGTAGGCGTCCAGCGCTCCCCGCCGGGCCCGGGACAGCAGGTCGGCGAAGCCGGGCCGGTCGGCCAGGTCGAGCCGACAGAGCCCGATCTGGTTGAGGGTGCCGACCGCGTCCTGATGCCCCGGCTGGAAGCGGTTGCTGGCCATCACCACGATGCCGCAGGACTCCTGCCCGCCGTCGCCGGTCAGCCCGGCGGCGGTCGCCGCCAGCACGACGTTGGAGGTGCTGACGGCGTTGCGGGTCGCGATCAGGCCGGCCGCGTGGTGGACGGCGCGGGAGACCAGCGACCCACGCCGGTAACGGGGTGCCGGCGCGGCGCCGACCGGGTCGGAGAGGTTCGCCGCCAGGCCGGGCAGCTGCCGCACCCAGTACGCCACCGCCCGCTCCGACCGTCGTCGTCCGGCGTCGCGCTCCCGCCCGGCGAGGTCGACCGACTGGAGGCCGACCGGCGTGTCCAGGGTGCCGTGCCGCAGGAGCCTGCGCAGGTCACGCAGCACGACGTCGGTGGCGTGGAAGTCGACGGTGGCGTGGCTGAACACCAGCACGATCTGGCGTACCCGGTCGTCGACGGTGACCAGGGCGGCCCGCAGCGGCCACTCGGCGACGTGGTCGAAGCGCGACGCGCGCAGCCGGGCCTGTATCTTATAAACATCTGCCGCTGCCGAAGAAGGATTAGGT